>NZ_JARHXC010000112.1:0-4979 GCF_029222405.1 Microbacterium sp. Kw_RZR3
CGAGCTCAGGGACCTCCGTGGCGAGGGCGGCTGAGCCGGCAGGTGGCTGAGCCGGCAGGTGGCTGAGCTCGTCGAGGCCACCGGGCACGCGATGGGGGGACAGGTGACTGAGCCTGTCGAAGCCACCGGGAACACGCACGGCATGGACCCCTCGACAGGCTCAACGTCCTCGACGGGAGGTGCGGTCAGCGCGCGGGCGCGTCCTTGATCATGTTCGTGATCCGCACCGTGGAGCAGCGGCGCCCCTGATCGTCGGAGATCGCGATCTCGTGCACCGTGAGGCTCCGCCCGAGGTGGATGGGCGTGCAGACGCCGGTGACCAGGCCCGAGGTCGCGGAGCGCGTGTGGGTGGCATTGATGTCGATGCCGACGGCCAGCTTGCCCGGGCCCGCGTGGAGATTCGCCGCCATCGAGCCGAGCGACTCGCCCAGCACGACATAGGCGCCGCCGTGCAGGAGGCCGACGGGCTGGGTGTTGCCCTCGACCGGCATGGTCGCCACGCACCGCTCGACGGTGAACTCCACCCACTCGAAGCCCATCTTCTCGGCGAGAGCGCCCATGCCGCGCTTCTTCACCCAGTCGAGGCCGGACAGGGGGTCGGGGATCGTGGACGTCATCATCGCCTTCGTGTCATCGCCGTGATCGGGCCGGGCCGGGGCAGTGTCCGTGGTCCTCGTTAGGCTGGAGGGGTGACGGATGCCGAAAAGCCTACCCTCCTCGTCGTCGACGGCCACTCGCTGGCCTACCGGGCGTTCTACGCCCTCCCGGTCGACAATTTCTCGACGAAAGACGGGCAGCACACCAACGGGATCTACGGCTTCCTGTCGATGTTCGTGAACCTCGTCAAAGCCGAGAAGCCGACGCACCTCGCGGTCGCCTTCGACACCTCGCGACAGTCGTTCCGCACGCGGGAGTACGCCGAGTACAAGGCGAATCGCAGCGAGTCGCCCGCCGAGTTCAAGGGTCAGATCCCGCTTCTCCAGGAGTGCCTCGAGGCGATGGGCGTTCCGGTTCTGAAGAAGGAGGACTTCGAGGCCGACGACATCCTCGCCACCCTCGCGACGCAGGGCGCGGCCCAGGGCTTCGAGGTCCTCGTGTGCTCCGGCGACCGCGACACGATCCAGCTCGTCACCGACGACATCACGCTGCTGTACCCCAACGTGCAGGGGGTCTCTCAGCTCAAGCGCTACGACACCGCGGCCGTCATCGAGAAGTACGGACTGCCGCCCGAGCAGTACCCCGACATCGCCGCTCTCGTCGGCGAGACGAGCGACAACCTGCCCGGCGTGCCGAAGGTGGGAGAGAAGACCGCGGTGAAGTGGCTGACGCAGTGGGGTTCGCTCGACGCCCTGCTCGAGAACGCCGACAAGGTCACGGGCGTGGTGGGCAACAACCTGCGTGAGCACCTCGACGGGGTGAGGCGAAACCGCGCGCTGAACCGCCTGCTGCGCAACGTCGAGCTGCCCGTGGGACCGTCCGACCTCGAGATGAAGCCGCTCGACGGCCAAGCGGTGCGCGACATCTTCGCGCGCCTCGAGTTCCGCACACTCCTGCCCCGCGTGTTCGATGCCCTGGGCGCAGACGCGGGCGACGGCGCCGAAGAGGCGCGTCCCACGGCGACGGCCCCCGCGCCCGCTCCGCTCGACGCGGAAGGCCTGACCGCCTGGGTGGGGGAGTCCACCGACACGGTGGGGCTGACGCTCGTGCTCGCGCAGGGAACGCCCACGCAGATCGGTCTCGCGCGTGCCGACAGCGCAGCCGAGGCCACCTGGTCACCCGCGGTGCGCGACGCCCTGGCCGGGTGGTTGGCATCCGACGCCCCCAAGGTCATGGCCGACGCGAAGCCGCAGGTAAAAGCCCTGCGGCGCGAGGGGATCGCGCTCGGCGGCATCTCGTCGGACGTGATCCTGGCCGGGTGGCTCGTGCGTCCCAGCTTCCCCGACAAGACGCTGGGCGACCTCGTCCAGCGCTACCTCGACGAGAAGCTCCCCGAAGCCGACCCCACGCAGCTCGTCCCCGAGACCGAGGGGGCCACGCCGGGTCAGCTCGCTTGGTTCATCCGCCGCGTCGCGGAGGCACAGCGGGCGGAGCTTCCCGAGCGCGTCGCCCAGGTGCTCGACGACATCGAGATGCCGACGCTGACCGCCCTCGCCGACATGGAGCTCGCCGGCGTCGCGGTGTCGCACGAGAAGCTCTCCGGCTTCTCCGCGGAGCTGGGTGCGCGCGCCGACGCTCTCGCGCGCGACGCGTACGCGGCGATCGGCCACGAAGTGAATCTCGGCTCGCCCAAGCAGCTCCAGGAGGTGCTGTTCGACGAGCTGCAGCTGCCGAAGACGCGCAAGACGAAGAGCGGATACACCACGGATGCCGCGGCCCTCGCCGATCTGCAAGAGAGCGCCCCGCACCCGTTCCTCGACCTCCTGCTGAAGCACCGCGAAGCGACCAAGCTGAAGCAGATCATCGACGCCCTCGACACCGCCACCGGGCCGGACGGACGCATCCACACGACGTACGTGCAGACGGGGAGCCAGACCGGTCGCCTCTCGAGCACCGACCCGAACCTGCAGAACATCCCGATCCGCACCGAGGAGAGTCGGCGCATCCGCGCGGCCTTCGAGGTGGGCGAAGGCTACGAGACCCTCCTCACGGCCGACTACTCGCAGATCGAGATGCGCATCATGGCGCACCTGTCGGGCGACCCCGGCCTCATCGAGGCGTTCAACTCGGGCGAAGACCTGCACCGCTTCGTGGGCGCGCGCGTGTTCGGCGTCGAGCCGTCCGAGGTCACGCCTGCGATGCGCACGAAGGTCAAGGCGATGTCGTACGGCCTCGTCTACGGGCTGTCGGCCTTCGGTCTCTCCAAGCAGTTGCGCATCGAGCAGTCCGAGGCCAAGAAGCTCATGCTCGAGTACTTCGCGCGTTTCGGTGCGGTCCGCGACTACCTGCGCGGCTCGGTCGAGCAGGCTCGCCAAGACGGATACACCGAGACGATCTTCGGCCGCCGGCGCCCGTTCCCCGACCTCACCAGCATGAACCGCGTGCTGCGCGAGAACGCCGAGCGCGCGGCCCTCAACGCCCCGATCCAGGGCAGCGCCGCCGACATCATGAAGGTCGCGCTGTTCCGGATCCGCGAGGAGTTGGCATCCGCGGGTCTGCGCTCGCGCGTCCTGCTGCAGATCCACGACGAACTCGTCGTCGAGGTGGCGGCGGGGGAGTGGGATGCCGTGGAGAGCATTGTGCGCGCCCGCATGGCGGACGCGGCCGAGCTGTCGGTGCCCCTCGACGTGCAGATCGGCCGCGGCGGCGACTGGGACGAAGCGGGCCACTAAGCGCCGGGAGCGGGGATGCGGCAGCGGTCCCGCTTCCCTAGGCTCGAAGGATGACTGACGCACAACGCACCCCCACGCCGATCGACACGATCGCCGAGGCGTGGGTCGACACCCTGGCGGAGCGCATCCCAACGCTCGCCACCTACATCGGGCGCGACGAGCACAACGGCCGCTTCGGCGACTACAGCCCCGAAGGCGCCGAGGCCCTCACCGCCGACGCCCGCGCCACGAAGGCCGCGCTCGAGGCGGCCGAGCCCGTCGACGCGATCGACACGGTCACGAAGATGGACCTCGTCCGCGAGCTCGACCTCATGATCGAGCAGCACGAGGCGAAGACCCACCTTCGCGACCTCAACGTGATCGCGTCACCGGCGCAGGACATCCGCGCGACCTTCGACCTCATGCCGACCGCGACGGTCGAGGACTGGGCCACGATCTCGGAGCGGATGAAAGCGCTGCCCGGGGCCATCGACGGCTATGTCGCGACCCTCCGCCGCGGCATCGCCGAGGGGGTCGTGCCCGCTCGTCGCCAGGTGAACGAGGTCGTCGCGCAGATCGCCCGCTACACCGCCGACACCGGCTTCTTCGCCGAGTTCGTCGGGAACGCCGCGCCCGCCGAGGGGCAGCTGCCCGCTTCGCTCGCGCGCGATCTCGACCAGAACGCCGGCGCCGCGCGCGTCGCGTACGACGGCCTGGCATCCTTCCTCTCCTCCGAGCTCGCCCCCGTGGCGGGCGAGGCCGATGGCGTCGGCCGCGAGATGTACGCGCTGCATTCGCGTCAGTTCCTCGGCGCCGAGATCGACCTCGACGAGACCTACGACTGGGGCGTCGAAGAGCTCGCCCGCATGGTCGCCGAGCAGGAGGCGATCGCGAACGAGATCCTTCCCGGCGCGAGCGTCGAAGAGGCGGTGGCGTTCCTCGAGAAGGACGAGTCGCGCAAGCTCCGCGGAACGAAGGCACTCCAGGAGTGGATGCAGCGCACGAGTGACAAGGCGGTGGAAGAGCTCGGCCGGACCCACTTCGACATCGCCGAGCCCATCCGCGAGCTCGAGTGCATGATCGCCCCGACCAACGAGGGCGGGATCTACTACACCGGGCCGACCGACGACTTCTCGCGCCCCGGCCGCATGTGGTGGTCGGTGCCCGAGGGCGTCGACAGTTTCGACACCTGGCGCGAGCTCACCACGGTGTATCACGAGGGCGTTCCGGGCCATCACCTGCAGATCGCGCAGGCCGTCTACAACCGCGCGCAGCTGAACTCCTGGCGCCGCCTGCTGGCGGGTACGAGCGGCCACGCCGAGGGCTGGGCGCTGTACGCCGAGCGTCTGATGGAGCAGCTCGGCTACCTCGACGATCCCGCCGATCGCCTCGGGATGCTCGACGGGCAGCGCATGCGCGCCGCACGCGTCGTGCTCGACATCGGTGTGCACCTCGGCAAGCCGCGCCTCGACGGCACGGGCACGTGGGACCACGACTACGCTCTCGCGTTCATGCTGAAGAACGTCAACATGAGCGAGGAGTTCGTGCGCTTCGAGGTCAACCGCTACCTCGGTTGGCCGGGTCAGGCACCCGCGTACAAGGTCGGCCAGCGCATCTGGGAGCAGGTCCGCGAGGAAGAGCGGGAGCGCCGCGGCGCCGACTTCTCGATGA
>NZ_JARHXC010000113.1:0-28687 GCF_029222405.1 Microbacterium sp. Kw_RZR3
CGAGCTGGAGCGGATCGGTGACGGCGACGATCTGCAGGATGCCGGCATCCTGCAGCTTCTGCACGCGCTGTCGCGTGGCGGTCTCGCTGAGACCGACGGCCTTGCCGATCTCGGCGTAGGAACGCCGCCCGTCTTCCTGCAACTGCTCGACGATCGCCTTCGACACGCGGTCGAGGGTGACGCTGCGATCAGTCGCGGAACTCATGATGGGCGACGGTATCAGCGGAACAAAGGGGATATCAATGATGAATCCGGAATTTAAAGTGCCGAAACACAGCGGAAACCGTCGCGCAGGCGTGGGAGCGGAGCCCGGGCACGCAAAAGGGGCCGGGGTTTCCCCCGACCCCTCTCGCGGTTACGCGAGGCTCGCCATCACGTGCTTGAGGCGCGTGTAGTCCTCGAAGCCGTAGATCGACAGGTCTTTGCCGTATCCGGAGTGCTTGAACCCGCCGTGCGGCATGTCCGAGACGAACGGGATGTGCGCGTTGATCCAGACGCACCCGAAGTCGAGGTCGCGACTCAACCGCAGCGAACGGCCGTTGTCGCGCGTCCAGACCGAGGCGGCGAGGGCGTACGGCACGCCGTTCGCGAGCTCGAGAGCCTCCTCCTCGGTCTCGAACGACTGCACCGCGAGAACAGGCCCGAAGACCTCCTGCTGCACGAGTTCGTCGTCCTGACGAAGACCCGTGACGACGGTCGGCGCGAAGAAGCATCCGGTGTCGCCCACGCGCGTACCGCCGGTCGCGACCCGCGCGTGCGCGGGGAGTCGATCGATGAAGCCCTCCACGCGCGCCAGCTGGTCGGGGTTGTTCACCGGCCCGAAGAACGCGTCCGGATCGTCCGGGGCTCCGACGCGGACGTTTTGCTCGACATACGCGACGAGGCGCTCCACGAACGCATCGTGCAGCGACGAGTGCACGAGCAGGCGCGTGGCCGCCGTGCAGTCCTGTCCGGCGTTGAAGAACGCGGCCTCGGCGATTCCGGATGCCGCGGCCTCGAGGTCGGCGTCCGGAAAGACGATCGCGGGCGCCTTGCCGCCGAGCTCGAGGTGCACGCGCTTGAGGCCCTGTGCGGCCGAGGCCGCGACCTGCATCCCGGCGCGGACGGACCCGGTGATCGCGACGAGCTGCGGGGTGGGATGCTCGACGAGCGCCCGACCGGTGTCGCGGTCGCCGAGGACGACGTTGAAGACCCCCGGCGGCAGGATCTCCGCGGCGATCTCGGCCAGCAGCACCGTGGTCTGCGGGGTCGTCTCGCTGGGCTTGAGCACCACGGTGTTGCCGGCGGCGATCGCGGGGCCGATCTTCCACACCGCCATGTTCAGCGGATAGTTCCACGGCGTCACCTGAGCCACGACGCCGATGGGCTCGCGACGCACGTACGAGGTGAACCCCTCCGCGTACTCCGCCGCGGCGCGACCGTTCAACTCGCGCGCCGCCCCGGCGAAGAACCGCAGCTGGTCGACCGACTGCACGATCTCGTCCGCGACGAGCGTGGCGCGCGGCTTCCCGGTGTCCTCCGACTCGAGGTCGGCGAACTCCTCCGCCCGCGCCTCGAGCGCGTCCGCGAGGCGGAACAGCGCGAGCTGGCGCTCGGCCGGCGTCGCGCGTTTCCACGCCGGGAACGCGGCCGCGGCGGCGGCGACGGCGGCATCCACCTCCTCGTCCGTCGAGACCGGGGCCTGCGCGTAGACCTCGCCCGTGACCGGGCTGATGAGGTCGAGCACGGTGCCCTCGGATGCGACCGACTCGCCGCCGATCACGTTGTGGAGCACTCTCACGATGCCGCTGCCTCGTCGGCCACCGTGAGCGCCTCGTCGATGATGTCGAGGCCGCGGACCAGCTCCTCCTCCGTGATGACGAGGGGAGGGGCGACGTGCACGCGGTTGAAGTGCGTGAACGGCCAGAGGCCCGCCTTCTTGCACGCCGCCGCGAACGCCGTCATGGGCGCCGCCGAAGGCCCCGCCGCGTTGAAGGGGACGAGCGGCTCACGCGTCTCGCGATCGCGCACGAGTTCGATCGCCCAGAAGAGCCCGCGCCCGCGAACCTCTCCGATGGACGGATGCCGTTCGGCCATCGCCCGCAACCGGGGTTCGACGACGCGCTCGCCGAGGTCGCGCACGCGCTCGAGGATCCCGTCGCGCTCGAACACCTCGAAGGTGGCCACGCCGGGAGCGCACGCGAGCGGGTGGCCCGAGTAGGTGAGGCCACCGGGGAAGGCCACGGTGTCGAAGTGCGCCGCGATCGCGTCGGAGATGACGACACCACCGAGTGGGACGTAGCCCGAGTTCACGCCCTTGGCGAAGGTGATGAGGTCGGGGACCACGTCGAACGCGTCGACCGCGAACCACTCGCCGATGCGCCCGAAGCCGACCATGACCTCGTCGGCGATGTAGACGATGCCGTACTTGTCGCACAGGGCACGCACCCCGGGGAGGTAACCCGGCGGCGGCACGAGCACGCCGTTCGTGCCGACCACGGTCTCGAGGATGATCGCGCCGATCGTCGACGCCCCCTCGAGGATGATCGTCTGCTCGAGGTGCTCGAGCGCCCGGGCGGTCTCCTCTTCATCGGACGAGGAGTGGAACGCCGAGCGATACGCGTACGGGCCGAAGAAGTGCACGACCGAGGCGTCGGCGGGCTCGTTCGCCCAGCGGCGCGGGTCACCGGTCAGCGTGATGGCGGTGGAGGTGTTGCCGTGGTAGCTGCGGTACATCGCGAGCACCTTGCGCTTGCCCGTGACGAGGCGCGCCATGCGGACCGCGTTCTCGTTGGCATCCGCCCCGCCGTTGGTGAAGAAGACCTTCGACATGCCGTCGGGGGCGACCTCGGCGATGCGCCGGGCGAGTTCGCCGCGCACGTCGTTGGCCATCGCGGGCTGGATGGTGGCGAGCTCGCCCGCCTGCCGCTGGATCGCGGCGACAAGATCGGGATGCTGGTGCCCGAGGTTGAGGTTCACCAGCTGCGACGAGAAGTCGAGGTAGCTGTTGCCGGCGTAGTCCCAGAACGTCGCGCCCGAACCTCCCGCGACCGGCAGCGGGTCGATGAGCGCCTGGGCGCTCCAGGAGTGGAAGACGTGGCCGCGGTCGTTCGCGCGGACGCGGGCGTCGGTGTCGAGGTCGGGGGAGGTGAGGGTCATGGCTGTACCTTTCCGCACTCAGTGGTTGCTCGGGAAGCCGAGGCTGATCTGGCTCTCGCTGGGGTCGGGCCAGCGGGTGGTGACGACCTTGCTGCGCGTGTAGAAGTGGATCGACTCGGGGCCGTAGATGTGCGAGTCGCCGAACAGCGAGTTGCGCCAGCCGCCGAACGAGAACGCCCCCACGGGGACCGGGATCGGCACGTTGACGCCGACCATGCCCACCTCGATGTCGAACTCGAATTGGCGCGCCGTGCCGCCGTCGCGCGTGAAGACGGCGGTGCCGTTGGCGAAGGGGCTGGAGTTGATGAGCTCCACGGCCTCGTCGTACGTCTTGACGCGCACCACCGAGAGCACGGGTCCGAAGATCTCGTCGTCGTACACCTTCATGCCGGGGGCCACGCGGTCCACGAGCGAGACGCCGATGAAGAAGCCGTCGCCCTCGAACTGCTGCGTCGTTCCGTCGACGACGACCTCGGCGCCCTCGGCCGCCGCTCCCGTGACGTACGAGGCGACCTTGTCGCGCTGCTCGCGCGTGATGAGCGGACCCATCTCGCTCGCGGCATCCGTCCCGGGTCCGATCTTGAGGCCCTCGATGCGGGATGCCACCTTCTCCACCAGCGAGTCGGCGACGTCGTCGCCCACCGCGACCAGCACCGACACGGCCATGCAGCGCTCGCCGGCGGAGCCGTAGGCGGCCGAGACGGCGGCGTCGGCGGCGGAGTCGAGGTCGGCGTCGGGCATGACGACCATGTGGTTCTTCGCGCCGCCGAGGGCCTGCACGCGCTTGCCGTTCTCGGCGGCGCGCGAGTAGATGGACTTCGCGATCGGCGTGGAGCCGACGAAGCTCACGGCGCGGACGTCGGGGGAGTCCAGGAGCGCGTCGACGGCGACCTTGTCGCCGTGCACGACGTTCAGCACACCGGCGGGAAGCCCGGCCTCCTCGAACAGCTTCGCGAGGAACAGCGACGCCGACGGGTCCTTCTCGCTCGGCTTCAGCACGACCGTGTTGCCGCAGGCGATGGCGGATGCCGTCATCCACAGCGGCACCATGACCGGGAAGTTGAACGGGGTGATGGCCGCCACCACGCCCACCGGCTGCTTCACCGAGTGCACGTCGACGCCGCGGCTGACCTGCTCGGCGTGCTCGCCCTTGAGCAGGTGCACGAGACCGGCGGCGAACTCGACGTTCTCGATGCCGCGGCTGATCTCGCCCTTGGCATCCGAGAGCACTTTGCCGTGTTCGGCGGTGATGATCGCCGCGAGCTCGTCGGTGCGCTCGACGAGGAGGTGGCGGAGGCGGAAGAACACGTCGGCGCGCTTGATCAGACTCGTCGCCCGCCACGCGGGGAGCGCCGCCTTCGCGGCGGCGATGGCCTCGTCGACCTCGGCGGTGGTGGCGAACGCGACGCGCGCCTGCACCTGACCGGTCGCGGGGTCGAAGACGTTTCCCGTCCGTGCGTCGGTACCGTGCGCGGCTCCGGCGATGTGGTGGCGGATCAGGGTCATGCGTGTCCTCCTCGGCTGAGCGATCCCGGACACTCCGACCGGGCGCGCATTAGGGTGTGTGAGATTGATTCTTCGGGTGCCGTGGAGGGAACGCACGTGTCTGATCGTCGCGAATCCGAGATCCATCGGACAAATCGTCCGGTCGTCGAGGACTCCGGTCTCCCGACGCTCGCCGAGGCTCTGGACATGCCGGGTCTCGCCCAGGGGATGCCGGAGGTGCTGGCCGGAGAAGAGGCCCTCGGCTCACGGGTCCGCTGGGTGCACGTCTCGGACAGCCCCGGAGTCGGTCGCCTGCTGGACGGGGGAGAGCTGCTGCTCACCACGGCCTCCGCGTGGCCCGAGCACCCCGACGACCTGCGCGCCCTCGTCGCGGATTTCGCGGCGGCAGGGTTGGTGGGCATCGTCATCGAGTTGGGGGCGCACTATCGCTACGTGCCGGCGGTCGTCGTGGACGCGGCGCGCTCCGCCGGTCTCGTGCTCATCGCCCTGCACCGCGAGGTCAAGTTCGTCGCCGTCACCGAGCAGGTGCACCGACGGATCATCGACGATCAGACGGCGGCCCTCCGCGCCCGCGACGAGGTGCGGAGCCTGTTCACCGACCTCGCCCTCCGCGGTGCGCCCGCCGATTACGTGGTGGAGCGCCTCGCGCGCACCCTGCGCGCTCCGGTGATCCTCGAGTCGCTCGCGCACGAGGTGGTCGTCGCCGACCTCGCGGGCGCCGACCACGTCGTTCTCGAGGGGTGGCAGGAACGCTCGCGGCTGTCCGGACGCGTTCCCGACGATTCCCGCACCATCGTTCCCGTGCAGGCGCGCGGCACGCGCTGGGGTTCGCTCGTCGCCCTGGCGGGTCCCGCCCACCCGGCCGGACGCCTCGCGGTGCTCGAGCAGGGGGCCACCGCTCTCGCTCTGGGGCGGCTCGCCGACCCCGCGGGCGAGGACTGGGTGCATCTCGGGCGCCGCCGCCTCGTCGACGATCTCGTCGCCGACCGCTACGGATCCCTCCCCGAGGCCGCGGTGCGACTCTCGGCTGCCGGGCTGCTGTCGGAGGGGATGGCGATGCTGGGCCTCGCCGTGAGCGGGGCCGGCGCAGCCACCATCGAAGCCGCGGCGGCCGAGGTCTGCGCGCGCGCCCTCTGCGGCACCCCACGCCGCGCCGACGAGCCGGCCGAGGGATGGATGCCGGTGCTCCTGGCCCTCCCGTCCACGACCACTCTCGCGGGGGCGACGGTCGACCGCTTCCTCGCGGCACTGCGCACCGGCGGTCGGGTGCGCCTGGTCGTGGGACCGCGGGTCGATCCGGCCGCCCCCGAGGACATGCTCGTCCGGACGCTCGATTCGGCGCACGAGGCTCTCGACCTGGCCGAGTCGGGGGAGATGGGCGAGTCGGGCGTGATGTGGGTGCGGCGGCATCCGCTTCGACGGTTCGTGGCGGCGCTGCGGGGCGACCATCGCCTGCTCGCCCACGCCGAGTCGATGCTCGCGCCCGTCCTCGACCTCCCCGCCGCGCGACGGGACGATCTTCTCGACGCCCTCGCCGCGGTGGTGGCCCACCCCGGCAATCGCACGGCGGCGGCGACCGCGGCGCACGTGTCGCGGTCGGTCTTCTATCAGCGTCTCGACGCCCTCGAGGAGATCCTCGGAGTGCGCCTCGACGACGGTGAGGTGCTCGCCGCCCTCCACCTCGCCGTGGCCGTGCATCGCGCGCACGCCTCGTGACCCTCGGGACGACATAGGATGTGCCGGAAAGGCGGGGGCCAAGGGTGCGGAAGACGACCATGCGGTGGCGGCGCGCGGGAGCGCGACTCGCCGCCGTCGCGGCGGCGGCGACGCTGATGATCGCGGGTGCCGTCGCGCCGTCGGCGACCGCGGCGTCGGTGCCGGGTTGGCTGTCGACGAAGGGGTCGACGATCGTCACGGCCTCCGGTTCGCCCTACGTGATCAAGGCGACGGCGTGGTTCGGGATGGAGACGTCCACCTGCGCCCCGCACGGGCTCTGGTCGATCTCGCTCGACGAGGGGCTGGATGCCATCGCGGCCATGGGCTTCAACACCATCCGGCTGCCCTTCTCGAACGAGTGCCTCGCGGCGAAGAGCTCGAACTCCATCAACGCGGCGGTCAATCCCGGACTGGTCTCGCTGTCGCCGTTGAAGCTCATGGACACCGTCATCGCCCGGGCGAAGGCGCACGGCCTGTCGGTGATCCTCGATCGTCACCGCCCCGACTCGGGCGGACAGAGCGAGCTCTGGTACACCTCTCAGTACAGCGAGAAGCGCTGGATCGACGACTGGAAGATGCTCGCGGCGCGCTACAAGAACGAGCCCGCCGTGATCGGCGCCGACCTGCACAACGAGCCGCACGGTCCGGCCTGCTGGAACTGCGGCGACGCGTCCCGCGACTGGCGCGCCGCGGCCACGCGGGCCGGCAACGCCGTCCTGTCGGTCAACCCGAAGCTGCTGATCATCGTGGAGGGCGTCGAGAACCAGGGCGACGGCACGGCGACCTGGTGGGGCGGCGGTCTCAAGGACGTCCGCTCGGCCCCGGTCACGCTCTCGGTGAAGAACCGCGTCGTGTACTCCCCGCACGACTACCCGGCCACGGTGCACCAGCAGCCGTGGTTCTCGGCACCGAACTACCCCGACAATCTCGAGGGGATCTGGGATGCCAACTGGGGTTACCTCGTGCGCCAGAACATCGCGCCGGTGCTGCTCGGTGAGTTCGGCACCAAACTCGAGACCGAGAGCGATCGGGCCTGGCTGAAGACCCTCGTCGCTTATCTCGCCAAGACGAAGATGAGCTACGCCTACTGGTCGTTCAACCCGAACAGCGGCGACACCGGCGGCCTCGTTACCGACGACTGGCGGACGTGGCAGACGGCCAAGCTCGCCGCACTCCGGCCCATTCTGACCCCGTCGCCCGCGTCCACCCCGAAACCGACGTCGACGCCGAAGCCGACGGTCACGCCGAAGCCGACGTCGACCCCGAAGCCGACCGCGACGCCGAAGCCGACTGCGACGCCGAAGCCGACGGTCACGCCGAAGCCGACGTCGACCCCGAAGCCGACCGCGACGCCGAAGCCCACGGCCACGCCGAAGCCGACCTCGAGCCCCCAGCCTCCGGCATCCGCCTCGCCCCGGCCGGCACGCATCACGGCGTCGTGGCTCCCGCAGAGCGCGTGGGGCGAGGGCTACGTCGCCGAGGTCGAGGTGACGGCGACGGGCCCCGTCTCGCGCTGGCAGGTCTCGTTCGAGGCTCCCGGGACGACCTCGGTGTCGAACGCCTGGGGCATGAGCTGCCGCCTCTCCGGCACGACGGTCACGTGCCAGAGTGCCGACTGGGCGTCGACCCTCGCGCCGGGGCAGACGGTGCGCGTGGGGCTTCAGGCCGTGGCGACGAAAGCGCCGTCGTCGCCGAAGCTGTCGGTCGCCGCTTCGTGACCGTCCCCGTCCGGCGGCGCGTCGCGCACGGACGGGCGTGCGGACGGGCGCACGGAGACGGCGACGCCGGTTCAGCCGCCGCGGCCTGATACACGCCTGGCTCATAGGTGCGCTGAAGCAACCGTGAGTGAACGCCTGCCTACCATCCCGGCATGACCGCCACCCTCGACTCGATCTCTGCCCCGCCCCGCGAGGCCGAGGCTCCGCCCGCCCCTCGCCGGCGGACCTGGATGTGGGGCGTGATCGGGGTCGGGGCCCTCGCACTCTTCCTCAGCGGATGGCAGGTCTGGGCGGGCGCACCCTCCGAGTACTACGCGTCGATCGCGCTGTCCATGAGCCGGTCATGGTCGAACTTCTTCTTCGGCGCCGTGGACCCCGCGGGCACGGCCACCCTCGACAAGATCCCCGGCTCGTTCTGGATCCCCGCGCTGTTCGTGCGGGTCTTCGGGTACTCGGCGTGGACGGTCATCCTGCCCAACGCGCTCGCCGCCACGGCCGCCGCGCTCATCACCGCCGTCACGGCCAGGCGCCTCGCGGGGATCCGCGCGGGTCTTCTCGCCGGGGCGATCGTCGCCGTCACCCCGATCCACGTCGCCGTCTCGCGGTCCAATCAGCCCGAGTCATTCTTCGTCCTCGGCCTGTCGTTGACGGCGTGGGCGTCGGTGCGGGCGGTCCAGACGAAGAGCGTCGGGTGGCTGGTCGCTGCGGGAGCCTTCATCGGCCTGTCGTTCCAGTTCTACATGCTCGAGGCGTGGGCGGTCTGGCCCGCGCTCGCGGCGGCCTACCTCTGCACCCGTCAGGCGTGGGGGCGGCGCCTCGTGCACCTCGTCGTCGCGGGAGCGGTCAGCCTCGCGACGTCGCTCTGGTGGGTGGCGATCGTCTCGCTCATCCCCTCCGGCAGCCGGCCCTACATCGGCAGCACGATCGGCGACAACCCGTGGGAGATGGTCTTCGGGTACAACGGCCTGGGGCGCTTCGGCGCGACGGCCGACAGCACGACCTACGAGTCCTTCACACCTCCCTTCTCCGGCGACCCCGGGATCCTGCGCCTGTTCAATGCGCAGTTGGCCGGGCAGATCGCCTGGTTGATCCCGGCCGCGATCGTCGGCCTGGTCGTGCTCTGGATGCTTCGCTTCCCCCGGCCGCTCGCCGTGCTGCTGACGGTGTGGACGCTCACCTTCGCGGCGATGTTCTCGACCGTGGCCGGGATGCACCAGTTCTACACGGCGGCCCTGGCGATCCCGCTCGCCCTCGTCGTCGCCGTCGCCCTCACCGCCGCACATCGGACGGGCACAGTCTGGCCGCAGATCGCGATCGTCGGAGTCGCGGGGCTCACCGCGGTGATCGTCGGCTTCTCGTACGGCGGCTACAGCGTCCCCGTGTCGCTGGCTCAGGCCGCGGCCGCCGCGGCGGCCATCGTGCTGCTCCTCTCGCGCCACCGCGCGCGCGTGATCACCGCGGTAGCGATGATCGTGGGGCTCCTGCTCACGCCGACCGTGTGGTCGGCGGTCACGATCGCCCACCCGAGTTCGATCAACCCCGTCGCCGGCGGGGTATCCGAGATGTCGGCCGGGGGCTTCGGCGGAACGGGTCGGGGACCCGGCGGACAGGGAACGGGCGCGCGCGCCGACGGCGGCTCGTTCCCGGGCGGCACGCAGGCCGGCGGCCGGGGCGCCGGTCAGAGCGGTCCCCGCTCCGGCTTCGCGCCGGGTGGCTCGGGCACCGCGCCGGGGAGCGGACGAAACGGCACCATGCCCGGCGCCGGCGGCCGGCAGGGCATGGCCCAAGGCGCCGACAGCGAGCTCGTCGCGTGGCTGGAGGCGCACGACACGGGATCGACCTACGTCGCGGCCACCTTCGGTGCCCAGCAGGCGGCATCCCTCATCCTCGCGACCGACGGTGCGTCGATCCTTCCGATCGGGGGGTTCAACGGTAGCGTCGACGTCCCGACGCTCGACAGGTTCATCTCGCTCGTTCAGTCCGGCGAGCTCCGCTACGTCATCGGCGGCGAGGACCGCGGGGCGGGCGGCGGCGCGACGGGATTCGGGGGGACAGGCTTCGGCGGAACGGGAAGCGCCGCCGGCGGAGGCGCGGCCGGCTCCGCCCGCTCGGCGAGCAGCGACACGGCCTCGGCGCAGATCCGCCAGTGGGTAGAGCAGAACTGCACGGTCGACGCGTCCGCACCCGGCACGGTGTACGACTGCGGGTGACGAGCGGGCACGCTCCTGCTGGGGCGACCGGGGGCGATCGCTCCCGCGCTTCGCGGGCGAGACGGCGCGTCAGCTTTCGCGCGAGAGGAACTCCACCCCGGCCTCGCGGAAGGTCCGTGCCCCCGGCGCATTCACGTGATGACGGCCGGGGATGTCGGCGAACTCGCCGTGCTGCAGGAGGGAGGCGAGGTGCTGCGACTGATCGTGGATCGGATCCTCGGTGCCGGTCGCGATGAGCACCGGTTGCTGCGGCGGCGACGCGGGGTCGGGGTCGGTCTCGCCGAGCCGCATCCCCTCCGCGATCGCGACGAGGGCCCGCAGGTCGTTGCCGGGTACGCGTTCGGCGAGCGAGACGTAGCGCAGGGTGGTGGCATCCTCCACCGGCGTGCCGTGGTCGAGGAACGCGCGAGCCTGGTCGACCTTCAACCGCGCCAGCGGACGACCGTCCGGGATGCCACCGAGCACCGCCCGCTCGACGTGCTCGGGCGCGTCGACGGCCAACTGCCACCCCACGCGACCGCCGAGCGAGTAGCCCAGGTAGCGCACGGAATCGAGCAGATACGTGTCGAGGACCGCGACGAGGTCGCTCACCAGCGTCGGCATCGTGTACGACGCGGCGTCGTGCGGCTTGTCGCTCGCACCGTGGCCGCGCTGATCCACGGCGACGACCCGGAAGCCGGCGCGCAAGAGGTCGCGCACCCACCCGGTGTTGACCCAGTTGTCGCGCGTGCTCGACCCGAAGCCGTGGACGCACAGCACCGCGTCCGCGTCGGGGTCGCCCCACGTGTACGTCGCCAGCCGGACGTTGTCGCCGACGATGACGAACTGCGGCGCGGGGACCTCGGTGAGGGCGGGCACGGCATCCATTCCTCCGATCCTGGCAGATGAGCCGGATCACGCCGCGGTAATGGTCATAGTGGTCTCATGGGGTACACGCGCGCCGAGCTGGAGTCGTTCCGGGATGCCACGATCCCCGACCTCGTCGAGCCCGGGGTCCGGCTGCTCTTCGTCGGGATCAACCCGGGCCTGTGGACGGCGGCGACCGGCACACCCTTCTCGCGGCCGGGCAATCGCTTCTGGCCGGCGCTCGTCGAGGCGGGGATCCTGCCGCGCCTCCCGCGGTACGCGGAGCCGCTGAGCGACGCGGACCGGAGCATGATCCTCGGCGCCGGGCTCGGCGTGTCGAACCTCGTCGCCCGGGCGACGGCGCGCGCCGACGAGCTGTCGCGCGAGGAACTGCGAGCGGGCGCGGCGGCGCTGACGGAGCGGGTGGCCGCGTGGCGTCCGCGTGCGATCGCGGTGGTCGGGCTGACGGCGTACCGCGAGGGCTTCCAGCGCCCGAGAGCCGTCGCGGGGCGGCAGGACGACGAGATCGCCGGGGTTCCCACGTGGGTCCTGCCCAACCCGAGCGGTCTGAACGCCCACGACACCGTCGCGACCCTCGCGCGCGCGTACGCCGAGCCCGCGCGCGCGGCGGGGGTTCTCGCGTGACACTCGGGCGACGACGGTCCGCGGCGGCGGTGGCGCTCGTCGTGGTCGTCGCCCTGGGGCTGGTGGTCGCGCGCGGACTTCCCGACTCCGACCTGTCCGACATCTCCGGAGACGCGCTGTACGCCGTGGCCGTCTACACCGCGTTGGTGCTGGTGTGGCCGGGCGCTCGTCGAGGCCTCCTCGGGGTGGTGGCGGCCGCCTGGAGCGTGGGCGTCGAGTTCCTTCAGCTCACCGGGGTGCCGGCGGATCTTGCCGGGCGATTCCCGCCCGCGGCGCTCGTTCTCGGGAGCGGCTTCGACCCTCGCGACCTGGCGGTGTACCTGCTCGCCGCCGCCATCGCGCTGACGATCGACGCGGGCGCGAGCGCACTCCTCCTGCACAGGGGAGACCGCCGAGCCGGCGTCGGAGGTTCCCCGTAGGGTGACCAGCGACGGAAGGAGAACCACATGATCGTGCGTTTCGAGGGCGATGTCTACCGGTGGGAGGCCCGCACCGACAGCGACTGGTACTTCGTGGCCCTTCCGCCCGACCTGAGCGACGACATCCGCGAGACGCAGACCTTCCGCCGAGGCTTCGGCGGTGTCCGCGTCGACGCGACGATCGGCGACTCGGTCTTCCGCACGTCGATCTTCCCCCAGGCCGACGGGGTCTACGTGCTTCCCCTCAAACGCGCCGTGCGCGACGCCGAGGGCATCTCTCCCGGCGACATCGTCCTCGTCGACCTTCTCGTGCTCGACGCCTGAGGCACCGGATGCCATGGCCTCTGGTCGCCGCTCTGTCGGTGTTCGCCGGTCTCAGCGTGGTGCTCGCGATGGTCGACGCGCGGACCCGACGCCTCCCCGACGCGATCCTGGTGCCGGGCGGCGCCGCGGTGGTGGTGTTGCTGGGCGGGGCCGCGGTCGCGATCGGCGAGCCCGCACGACTTGTGGGGATCGCCGCCGGCGCCCTCAGCGCGTTCGCGGGATGTCTCGCGATGCACCTCGCGCGGCCGGCGGCATTCGGCGGGGGAGACGTCAAGCTGGCGGCCCTCTGCGGGGCGGTGCTCGGATGGCACGGCCTCGAGGCCGTGGCATCCGGAATCGCCCTCGCCTTCCTCGCGGGTGGGATCGGCGCCGCCGGAGTTCTCCTCGCCGGAGCGCGAGGTCGGTCGATCGCGTTCGGGCCGTTCCTGCTGTTCGGCGCGTGGTGGCGGGTGATCGCGGGGCTGTGAGGGCGAAGATCGGCGGGCGGGAGCGAGGTTTGTCGGCGTCGGGCGCGGCGGTCAACCCCCGATGAGCAAGGTGGTTCGCCTCGTTACGCTGGGGCCATGGCCGACCTCATCCGTCGCGTCACCGCGTGGGCTCTGTCGCTCCGCCTCGTGCGCGCCTTCCTCGTCTATTCGGGCGCGCGGGGGCCCACGCTCGCCGACAGCGTCACCTATCGCACCCTCTTCAGCCTGTTCGCCGCGGTGTTGCTCGGCTTCTCGGCCGCCGCGATCTGGCTCTCGGGGAACCCCGAGGGCCTCGCGGCGCTCGAGCGGTCGGTGAACAACGTCGTGCCCGGGCTGGTGGGCACCGACGGGCTGCTCGACGTCAGCGCGATCAAAGCGCCGACGGAGTTCACCATCGCGGGTGTGATCGCGACGATCGGTCTGCTCGGCGCGGCGATCGGCGCGATCGGCTCCCTGCGCACGGCCCTCCGCCAGATCGCGGGAGTGACCACCGATGACACTCTGCCCGTCCTCGTCATCGTGCGTAATCTCGCCGTCGCCGTCGGCATCGGCATCGCGCTCGTGGGGGCCGCCCTCGTGACGTTCCTCGCGACGGCCGGTCTCACCTTCGTGCGCGGCCTCCTCGGCATCTCCGCCGACTCGTGGGTGACCGCCGTGTTGACGTGGGCGCTCTCGACGATCGTCGTCTTGGCGCTCGACACCGCCGCGGTGGCGGTCGCTTTCGCCGTGCTGGCGGGCGTGAAGACCCGTCGCCGCACGCTGTGGCGAGGGGCGCTGCTCGGAGGCGTCGGCCTGGTCGTGCTGCAGCAGCTGTCGGGTCTGTTCGTCGGCGGGGCGGGCAACAACCCGCTGCTGACCACGTTCGCCTCGCTCATCGCGCTCCTGCTGTGGCTCAACCTCTCGAGTCAGGTCATCCTCATCGCCGGAGCCTGGATCACCGTCGCCACCGAAGAGGACCACGACCGGGTCCGAGCGAAGTACGGCGCGACCACGTTGATCCAGTTCCGGGTCCGCCGAGCCGAGAAAGCGGTGCAGGCCGCCACGGGCGAGCTGGAGGCCGCCCGCGAGGCCGAGGCCAAGGAGCGCGAGACGCTCGCGAAGAACGACCCCGCCGCGGCGGATCGTGAAGACGACGCCGAGCGGGCGGCATCCCGTGGCTGAGTCCGCGCCCGCGCGGATCGCGGCCTACACCGCCGATGCGGTCCGGGCCGCCGAGGCCCCCCTGCTGGCCGAGGGGCGTCCTCTCATGCGCTGGGCGGCGCGCGCCCTGGCCGACGTCGTGGTCGCCGAGTTGCGTGTGGAGCCCGGTGCGGTCCTCGTCCTCGCGGGTGCGGGAGACAACGGGGGAGATGCGCTCTTCGCCGCCGCCGACCTTGTTCAGGCGGCGGACCGCGTCGACGTCGTCCTCGTCCGCAACCGCGTCCACCGCGAAGCACTCGACACGGCGGTGGCCGCCGGGGCGCGCGTCGTCTCCGTGTCGGAGGCCTCCACCCACGTGGATGAGTACGCCCTCGTCCTCGACGGCATCCTGGGCATCGGGCGTCTCGCCGACCGGCGGCCGCGGGGGAGCGCCCGCGCCCTCGTCGAGCGCCTCCTCGCGCTTCCGGACCGCCCGCGGGTCGTCGCCGTCGACGTGCCGAGCGGGCTCGACCCCGACGACGGGACCGCGGATGCCATCGTCCTCCCCGCCGATGTCACGGTCACGTTCGGTGCCCTCAAGGCCGGCCTCGTGCGCGGGCGCGGACCCGGGCTCGCCGGGCGCGTGCACCTCGTCGACCTCGGTCTCGAGCCCTATCTGCGGCGTGCGCACCCCGCCGTGACCGCCGCGATCGAGGTGGTCCGGGAGGACCCGCGCACGCGCGCGTGACGTCGCGCTCCGCGCCCGCACCGTCCGACCGTCGGGGGCGCGACCTCAGCGCGCGTACCGCTCCACGAACGTGCGGAGCAGGCGCGAGGGAACGTGGACGGGAGCGCGCCGCACCGCCGCGAGCGTGAGGTCGAGCTCGTCGGCGGCGAAGTATCCGAACGCGGCGTACGCGTGGATGCGCGTGACGATCCCGTCGACGTCGAGCTCGGGGTGGAACTGCGTCGCGTAGACGTTCTCGCCCACCCGGAACATCTGCACCGGGCACGTCGGCGACGATGCCAGCAGGGTCGCCCGCGACGGCAGCGTCGTGATGGCTTCCTTGTGGCCGACGAACGCCGCGAAGGTCCGGGGCATCCCGGCGGCGAGGGGATCCGCGCGACCGGCGTCGGTCAGGGTCACGTCGACCACGCTGATCGGCTCCGCGTAGGTGCCGTCGATCTCGGCATCCAGGTAGGTCCCCAGCGTCCCCACGCCGTAGCACGCGCCCAGGAAGGGGAGATCGCGCGCGATTACGTCGTCGACGAGCGCGGCCATCTCGGCCTCGACCCGACGTTGGACCGCCGACTTCTTCTCGAGAGGGTCCGACGCGTTGAACGGGCTGCCGCCGACGAGGATGCCCGAGATCTCGTCGAGGTCGAGGTCGGGCATGGCGTCGCGCTCCAGACGGACGCGCAGCAGCCGCTCGGGCGGGAGACCGGTGTAGCGCAGGAAGAGGGCGTACTCCTCGTCGGCCGGGCGGTCTTCGGCGCGGGTGGCGAGCAGGACGAACGGTCGCTCCCCGGGCAGGTCCGTCGTCGTCACCCGAGCGATTCTAGGCCAGCCCTGTCAAGGTGCCCGGCGGTGTCGGAGGGGCGGTCTACGCTGACGACATGGCTATTGCACGACTGACCGGAGGCCCGCTCGACGGGCAGGTGCTCCCGCTCGAGAACGAGTCCGACGACACGCTGATCATGCCCTACAGCGAGGGCCAGCTGGTCTACCGCCGCGAGGGTGGCCTCGAGCACACGGGCGAGTCCGACGGTCCCACCCAGGCCGTCTTCGCCTTCGTCGAAGAGACCGAAGACATCAACCCCGACGTCGACGGGCGCGACGATTGAGCGCAGGCTCCCACGGGGCCTCGAGCGTCGAGGTCGAGTCGAAGTACGACGTCGACGAGACCACCCCGCTTCCCGACTGGTCGGAGCTTCCCGGCGTCGCGCGCGTCGGCGAGCCCGAGCCGCGTGACCTCGACGCGCGGTATCTCGACACCCCCGCGGCCGATCTCGCTCGCGCGGGCGTCGCGGTGCGGCGGCGCTTCGGAGGTCCCGACGCTGGGTGGCACGTGAAGGGTCCCGCGCGGGCAGGGGGACGCACCGAGACGCAGTGGCCCCTCGGTGCCGACGTCGATCCCGACGCCGAGCCGGTCGTGCCTCCGGCGGTTCAGGATGCCGTCGCCTCGATCGCCGCGCCGCCGTTCACGCCGCTCGCGCGGGTGCGGAATCACCGCACGGCGTATGCGCTCCTCGACGCCGACGGGGGAGAGGTCGCCGAGTTCGTTGATGATCGCGTCCGTGCGACGGACGAGCGTCGTGGCGTCGAATCCGCGTGGCGTGAGTGGGAGGTCGAGCTCGGCCCCGCCGGGCCGTCCGACGACGACGGTCGCGCGGCGTTCTTCGCCGCGGTCGATGCGGCGGTGTTCGCCGCGGGCGGCCGCCCTGCGGCATCCGGATCCAAGTTGGCGCGCACGCTCGGCCACTGAGAACCCGAGCCCCCATCCGGGGCAACGAAAACGAAAAGGCCCGCCGGGAGAACCGGACGGGCCTTTTCGTGTCGGCGATCAGAGGTTGATCATGTGCCCCACGAGACCGTGGAACGCCTCCTGCAGACCCTCCGACAGCGTCGGGTGGGTGTGCACGTTGCGGGCCGCCTCGAGAGCGGTGAGGTCCCACTTCTGCGCGAGGGTCAGCTCGGGCAGGAGCTCGGAGACATCCGGACCGATGAGGTGGCCGCCGATGAGCTCGAGCGTCTCGGCGTCGGCGATGAGCTTGACGAAGCCCACGGGCTCGCCGAGGCCGTTCGCCTTGCCGTTCGCCGAGAAGGGGAACTTCGCGACCTTGATGTCGTGGCCGGCGTCGCGCGCCTGCTGCTCCGTGAGGCCGAAGGAGGCGACCTGCGGGTTGCAGAAGGTGGCGCGCGGCATGTTGCGGTAGTCGCCGAGGGTCTGGGTCTCGGCACCCGCGATGGTCTCGGCGGCCACGACGCCCTGCGCCTCGGCCACGTGGGCGAGCTGCAGCTTCGCGGTGACGTCACCGATCGAGTAGATGTGCGGCACGTTGGTGCGCATGTGGTCGTCGATGTCGATCGCGCCGCGCTCGGTGAGCTTCACACCCGTGTTCTCGAGACCGAAGCCCTCGACCTTGGGGGCGAAGCCGATCGACATGAGCACGCGGTCGGCGTCGATGGAGCCCTGCGAGCCGTCCTTCGCGGTGTACGCGACGGTGACCTTGTCGCCGTGGTCGGTGACCGACTCGACCTTGGTCGAGGTGAGGATGTCGACGCCGTAGCCCTTGTACTGCTTCTGGATCTCTTTCGAGACCTCGGCGTCCTCGTTGGGGAGGGCGCGGTCGAGGAACTCGATGATCGTGACCTTCACGCCGTAGTTCGTCATGACGTAGGCGAACTCCATGCCGATCGCGCCGGCACCGACGATGACGATCGAGGCGGGGAGCTCGCGGTTGAGGATCTGCTCCTCGTAGGTCACGACGTTCTCGCTCAGGGTGACGCCGGGCAGCAGGCGGACGGTCGAACCGGTCGCGATGATGACGTTGTCGAAGGTGACCTGCTCCTTGGAGCCGTCGGTCAGGGTCACGTCGAGCGTGTGGTCGTCGGCGAAGTACCCGCGGCCCTCGTACTCGGTGACCTTGTTCTTCTTCATCAGGTAGTGGATGCCCTTGACGTGGCCCGCCGCCACCGACCGCGAGCGGTCGAAGGCCTTGCCGAAGTCGAAGTGCACGTCACCCGAGATGCCGAACAGATCGGCCTTGGCGTGGAAGGTGTGCGCGAGGTCGGCGTTGCGCAGCAGCGCCTTCGAGGGGATGCAGCCCACGTTGAGGCACACACCGCCCCAGTACTTCTCTTCGACGATCGCGACCGACAGGCCGAGCTGCGCTCCGCGCACTGCAGCCACGTACCCGCCGGGACCCGCACCAAGAATGACCAGATCGTAATGAGGCATGAGGAAATCCTATCGTCCGGCGGTGCCCGTGGAACCGCCTCCCGACGACCCGCCCCGCCCTCTCGCGACGAAGAGCCACACGATCGCTCCGGCGACGATCACGAGCGCCACCACGAGGAGGATCCACGGCAGGGGAGACGCGCTCGACGTGGTCTCGGACGGTGTCGCCGTGGCATCCGGGGTCGCCGTCGTCGGGGCCGTCGTCGCCGACTCGGTCGGGGTCGCGGTGGGCGTCGACGCGGTCGCCGTCGGTGTCGGGGTCGCCGCGTTCACTGTGAACGAGAAGGTGCCGTCGATCGGGTGGCCGTCGCTCGAGACGACGCGCCACTTCACCGTGACGGCACCGGATGCCGAGCCCGCCAGCGTCTGCGTCACGTCGGTGCCCGAGACGACCGGCGTGCCCTCCGTGAGCGAGGCGCCGGAGGCGTCGGTGACCTCGACGACGGCCGTGCCCTGTTCGGCGATGATGTCGGCGCTGTAGGTGAACGTGATCTGTTCCGGAAGCGCGTCGAGCACCGCGTCGGCGGGCGGGTCGGTCGACACCAGCTCGTCGTGGGCGAACGCGGGGCTCGCCGGGAGCACGAGAAGGGCGACGAGAGCGACCAGCAGGCTCGCGAAGAAGGCGGACACGCGATGGCGGGGTGCGGAAGATGTCACTCTTCGACCCTAACGACAGGCAAGACACGGGGCTCGCGCGCGTTCCCAGACGTGACGGACGCGCGGGGGACGACGAGAGGGTGGCGAGGTGAAAGAATTGGTGTTGTTCGACTGTCCGCGTTCAGCCTCGGCGCGCATCGTTTCACGGTGCGTCAGGGCGGAGCGGGGCAACGGACTCGACACGGCGGACGTGTGATCGGTAGGTTCGAGTGTCCCGTCGGGCGATCGGCACAACCCGAACAGCGATGCTCGGTGTCGAGACAACAGCACAGACGAAGCCCCCACCACGACCGCGCGAGGTCGATTCGACCGTTCACGTCGGATCGATCGGTGATGGTGAAGAAGAAGGAGAAGCCGTGGACGAGACACGCAGATTCGAGCGCGACGACATCCGTCGCGCGGCCGACGCCCCCGCGTCGGAGCGGTCGCACGACACGACGCAGACGTTCGGCCACGACGCCGATCTGTCCTTCGTCCCCTTCGGTGCCGACCTCAACGAGGCCGAACTGGAGGCGATCGACGCCCTGCCGTCGCGCGTCGCTCTCCTCATCGTCCGCTCGGGCCCGACGACCGGTGCACGCTACCTGCTCGACACCGACGTCACGACGGTCGGGCGTCACCCCGAGGCCGACATCTTCTTCGACGACGTCACGGTCTCGCGCCGTCACGCCGAGATCACGCGTTCGGGCACCTCGTTCGAGATCGTCGACCAGCGGTCGCTGAACGGCAGCTACGTCAACGGTGAGCGCGTCGACCGCTCGGTGCTCGCCAACGGCGCCGAGGTGCGCATCGGCAAGTTCCGTCTCAACTTCTTCGTCTCGCCCGTCGATCTGCCGCCGGCAGACAACTGATGGCGGCAGCCCCCGCCCGCGGTCGTCCGGCGGCCTCGGGGCTGCTGAGCATCGGCCAGGTGCTGGCGCGCCTCACGCCGGACTTCCCGGCGCTCACCTCGAGCAAGCTGCGCTTCCTCGAGGTGCAGGGCATCGTGTCGCCCACGCGGACCGAGTCGGGCTATCGCAAGTTCTCCGCGGCCGACCTCGAGCGGCTCCGCATGGCGCTGACGCTCCAGCGCGATCACTACCTTCCCCTCGCGGTGATCCGCGACTATCTCGCCGACCTCGACGCCGGGCGAAACCCCGCGCCGCCGACCTCGATGCCGTCGATGACCGCGACGCCCCGCCGCTATCGCCGCGACGAGCTGCTCGCGACGGCAGGAGCCGGCCCGCAGCTTCTCAACGACGCGATCAGCACCGGCGTGATCACGGCCGCCGAGTCGTATCCCGAGCAGACGGTCTCGCTCCTGCGTACCCTCGTCGCGCTCGATCGGCACGGCATCGAGCCGCGCCACGTGCGTTCTCTGCGCCAGAGCGCCGAGCGTGAGGCCGCCCTCGTCGAGTCCGCGCTGTCCGCGCTCCTGCGACGCCCCGACGCGGCATCCCGGGCCCGTGCGAGCGAACTCGCGCCCGAACTCGCCGCGCGTCTCGACGAGGTGCGGAGCCTCTTCGTGCGCGACGCGATCGACCGGATGCTGTCCTGAGCGCGACACGCCGAAGCGCTCCGACCGGATGTCATTGCCGCGGGCGCATGGCTGATCTAGCGTGGGGATATCGAGCCGATGAGGAGGGACGCGAGCATGACCGCTGGCGACACAGTCGGTGAACCCCGGTTCGCCAACGAGCTCCTCTTCACCGACGGTCTGCCCGAGATGGACGACGACACCGGATACCGCGGAGCGGTCGCTGCTCGCGCCGCCGGCATCACGTACCGTCAGCTCGACTACTGGGCTCGCACCGAGCTCGTCGTCCCCACCGTCCGCGGAGCGAGCGGTTCCGGCTCGCAGCGTCTCTACGGTTTCCGCGACATCCTCGTGCTCAAGCTCGTCAAGCGTCTCCTCGACACCGGCATCTCGCTCCAGCAGATCCGTACGGCCGTCGACCAGCTCCGCGCGGCGGGCATCCGCGATCTCGCCGGAACGACGCTCATGAGCGACGGCGCCTCGGTGTACCTGTGCACCTCGAACGACGAGGTCATCGACCTCGTCAGCCGCGGTCAGGGCGTCTTCGGTATCGCCGTCGGCAAGGTCCTGCGCGAGGTCGAGTCGACTCTCGTCGACTTCGAGGCCGCGTCCGCCGACACGGTCGACGAACTCGCCGCGCGTCGCGCCGCGCGCACGGCCTGACACCGACGATTTCTCGAACCCCGGGTGCCGTGGCATCCGGGGTTCTCCTTTGTGAAGCGTCCCGGGGTGGGGGAGCGGAGGTGGCTGAGCTTGTCGAAGCCACCGGTACCGCGACGGGCCTCGGGCCCTTCGACAGGCTCAGGGACCTGGGTCTGCCGCGCGCTTGAAACGGATGGCGGCCCTTCGACAGGCTCAGGGACCCGGGCCCGCGCCAGGGTCTCGGGCGCGAACGGGAGATGCCGCCCGACTGCGGGGCAGCGGAGCGGCGTCTGAGAGAAGCGTGAGTCAGGCCTGCGAGGCGTCGCCCTCGACCGGGATGCGACCGGTGCGGACGATCCGGTCCAGCAGTGCGTCGAAGTCGGCGGCGAGCTCCTGCGCCGAGTCTCCGGGCCACACGTGAAGCGGCTTCGCGGCACCCTGCGCCTGCTGGAGCGAGGTTCGCTCGGGCAGCTGCGGGTTGAGCACCAGCGGGCCGAACATGTCGCGCAGCTCCTTGATGCGGAACTGGTGCTCGATCGACTGCGGGCGCACGCGGTTGACGACCACGCCGAGGGGCTGCAGGCGGGGCGAGAGGCCGCGACGGATCTCTTCGATCGCGCGCAGGGCGCGGTCGGCGGCGGCGACGGAGAACAGACCCGGTTCGGTCACGACGATGACGCGGTCGCTCGCCGCCCACGCGGTGCGCGTGAGGGCATTGAGGGAGGGAGCGCAGTCGATGAGGACGAGGTCGTACTCGCTCTCGATGGTGGCGAGGGCCTCCTCGAGCTTCCACACGTCGCGGACGCTCGGATGCGGGCCGTCGAAGTTGATCGCCGAGGGGCTGCCGATGAGAACGTCGATCGTGCCCGGGTGGACCTTCGCCCACCCGCTGGTGGTGATGGCCTGGCGGACGACCTTCTCTTTCGGGTTCGCCAAGACATCGGCGATGTTGAGCCGGCCGGCGACCGAGATGTCCATGCCGGTCGACACGTCGGACTGGGGGTCGAGGTCGACGACAAGAGTGCGAACGCCACGTGCGAAGGCGGCGGAAGCCAGCCCGAGCGTCACGGTCGTCTTGCCGACCCCGCCTTTCAAAGAGCTGACGGAGAGTACGTGCACGAGGGTCTACGTTACCGTCCCCTAGGCTGTGAGCACATTCAGCTCCCCCAGCTTGACGTGAGGTGCGCATGTTCTCGAAGATCCTGGTCGCCAATCGCGGGGAGATCGCGATCCGCGCGTTCCGCGCCGCCTACGAGGTCGGTGCGCGCACGGTCGCGGTCTATCCGTACGAGGATCGCGCCTCGCTGCACCGCCTGAAGGCCGACGAGGCCTACCAGATCGGTGAGCGCGGTCACCCCGTCCGCGCGTACCTCGACGTCGACGAGATCATCCGGGTCGCTCGGGAGTGCGGAGCGGATGCCATCTACCCCGGCTACGGCTTCCTGTCCGAGAACCCGGAGCTCGCCGAGAAGGCGGCCGCGCACGGCATCACGTTCATCGGCCCACCGGCGAAGGTGCTCTCCATGGCGGGCAACAAGGTCACCGCGAAGGAGCACGCGATCGCCGCGGGCGTCCCGGTGCTCCGCTCGACGCCGGCCTCCGACGACATCGACGCGCTGCTGGCGCAGGCGGAAGAGATCGGGTTCCCGCTCTTCGCCAAGGCCGTCGCCGGCGGGGGAGGACGCGGCATGCGTCGCGTCGAGACGCTCGGCGAACTCGCCCCGGCCCTCGCCGAGGCGATGCGTGAGGCCCAGAGCGCGTTCGGCGACCCGCGCATGTTCCTCGAGCAGGCCGTGCAGCGCCCGCGTCACGTCGAGGTGCAGATCCTCGCGGATGCCACGGGCGAGACGGTCCACCTCTTCGAGCGCGACTGCTCGGTGCAGCGGCGCCACCAGAAGGTCATCGAGATCGCGCCGGCTCCGAACCTCGACGACGCGATCCGTCAGGATCTGCACCGCTACGCGGTCGCCTTCGCGCGGTCGATCGGCTACCAGAACGCGGGAACGGTCGAGTTCCTCCTCGAGACCGCGGGACCCCGAGCGGGAGAGGTGGTCTTCATCGAGATGAACCCCCGCATCCAGGTCGAGCACACGGTGACCGAGGAGGTTACCGACGTCGACCTCGTGCAGTCGCAGATGCGCATCGCCGCGGGGGCGACGCTCGCCGACCTGCACCTCGAGCAGGGCGACATCCACCTGCGTGGCGCTGCCCTCCAATGCCGCATCACGACGGAGGACCCGACGCAGGGCTTCCGCCCCGACACGGGCAAGATCACCACGTACCGCTCGCCCGGTGGTGCCGGCATCCGCCTCGACGGCGGCACGACGGCCGCGGGCTCGCAGGTCAGCCCGCACTTCGATTCGATGCTGTCGAAGCTGTCGTGCCGTGGGCGCGACTTCCCCGCGGCGGTCGCCCGAGCCCGCCGCGCGCTGGCGGAGTTCCGGATCCGCGGCGTCTCGACGAACATCCCGTTCCTGCAGGCCGTCCTCGACGATCCGGCCTTCGTCGCCGGCGACCTCAGCACCTCGTTCATCGACGAGCGTCCCGAGCTGCTGCGCGGGCGCGAGTCGAAGGACCGCGGCACCAAGATCCTGTCGTGGCTCGTCGACACGACCGTCAACCGTCCGAACGGTGAGAACCCGCTCTCCGTCGACCCGGGTGCCAAGCTCCCCGCGATCGACCTCGTGGCTCCGGCCCCCGCGGGATCGCGCCAGCGCCTGCAGGAGCTCGGTCCTGCGGGCTTCGCGAAGGCCCTGCGCGAGCAGACCGCCCTCGCGGTCACCGAGACCACCTTCCGCGACGCCCACCAGTCGCTGCTCGCGACCCGCGTCCGTACCCGCGATCTCGTGCGCGTGGCGCCGTACGTCGCCCGCATGACACCCGGTCTGCTCTCGGTCGAGGCGTGGGGAGGGGCGACCTACGACGTCGCTCTGCGCTTCCTCGGCGAAGACCCGTGGGAGCGGCTCGACGCGCTGCGCGAAGCCCTGCCGAACGTCGCGCTCCAGATGCTCCTCCGCGGCCGCAACACGGTCGGCTACACCCCGTACCCGACGGAGGTGACGGATGCCTTCGTTGCCGAGGCGGCGGCATCCGGAGTCGACATCTTTCGCATCTTCGACGCCCTCAACGACGTCTCGCAGATGCGTCCCGCGATCGACGCGGTGCTGAACACCGGCACCGCGGTCGCCGAGGTGGCCGTCTGCTACACCGGCGACCTGCTCGATCCGGCCGAGAAGCTGTACACGCTCGACTACTACCTGGCCCTGGCCGAGCAGATCGTCGACGCGGGAGCGCACATCCTCGCGATCAAAGACATGGCGGGTCTGCTCCGCCCGGCCGCGGCGGCGAAGCTCGTGTCGGCGCTGCGCGAGCGCTTCGACCTGCCGGTACACGTGCACACGCACGACACCGCGGGAGGACAGCTCGCGACCCTGCTGGCCGCCTCGGCGGCGGGGGCGGATGCCGTCGACGCGGCCGCCGCACCCATGGCGGGCACCACGAGCCAACCGTCGCTGTCCGCCCTTGTCGCAGCCCTCGCCCACACCGAGCGGGACACCGGGCTCGACCTGTCCGCGGTCAGCGACCTCGAGCCGTACTGGGAGGCCGTCCGCCACCTGTACCGTCCGTTCGAGTCGGGCCTCGCGGGTCCCACCGGTCGCGTGTACCGGCACGAGATCCCGGGCGGGCAGTTGTCGAACCTGCGGCAGCAGGCGATCGCCCTCGGCTTGGCCGACGACTTCGAACTCATCGAGGACATGTACGCGGCCGCCGACCGCATCCTCGGGAGGGTGCCCAAGGTCACTCCGTCGTCGAAGGTGGTGGGCGACCTCGCTCTGCATCTCGCGGCGGTCAAGGCCGACCCGGCGGACTTCGAGCAGAACCCGCAGAAGTACGACGTGCCCGACTCGGTCGTGTCCTTCATGGCGGGCGAGTTGGGCGACCTTCCGGGCGGCTGGCCCGAGCCGTTCCGGTCGAAGGTACTCGCCGGGCGAGACGCGAAGATCGGGGTGACCCCGCTCACCGACGACGACGCGACGGCCCTGGCGGGGGAGTCCGCGGACCGGCGTGCACGACTGAACCGGCTCCTGTTCCCGGGGCCCACCCGGACGTTCGAGGAAACCCGCGACGCCTACGGCGACCTCAGCGTGCTCGACACCGCCGACTACCTCTACGGGCTGCGCGCGGGCGGCGAGCACACGGTCGAGATCGAACGCGGCGTCCAGCTGTTCGTGGGGCTCGAGGCGGTGGGTGAGGCCGACGACAAGGGCATGCGCACCGTCATGACCACCCTGAACGGACAGCTCCGCCCCGTGTTCGTCCGCGACCGATCGATCGACGTCGAGGCCCGCCAGGCCGAGAAGGCCGACACCTCCAAGCCCGGTCAGGTCGCCGCCCCGTTCTCGGGCGTGGTGACGCTGAAGGCGGCTCCGGGCGACCGGGTCGCGGCCGGTCAGGCCGTGGCATCCATCGAGGCGATGAAGATGGAGGCCGCGATCACCTCGCCCGTCGACGGGGTCGTCGAGCGGGTTGCGATCGCTAGCACACAGCAGGTGGAAGCGGGAGACCTTTTGCTGGTAATCCGCCCCGCGCAGTAACCTGGGAGGGGGCGCTTTCGCGCCCTCTTCCCGTTTGGAGACTGCAGTGACCCCCGACCGCACCGACGCGAACCCCGACGAGAACGCCGAGCACGGCGTCCTCGACGAGAGCGGGAATCTCGACACAGCCAGCATCACCATCCTCGGCGGACACATCGCGCAGGTCAGTGTCGACCTGCCCGTGACCTCCGACGAAGACGACATCGACGACGACGTGGTCGAAGACGAGGTGCCGGTCGACGAAGCCGAGATCCGCATGTTCGAGAACATCGGCTCCCCGTTCACCCTCGACAGCGGAGCCGAGGCGCCCGCTCTCACCCACGTTCCCGAGCCGCAGGTCGACCCGCGGCCGTCGGAGCACGACGACGCGCACGTGGAGCATCTCGCGACCGGCGACATCATCCTCGAACCCCATGACGACGCGGATGCCGAGAACGACGACGACCTCGAGGTGCACGACGCCGAGATCGTCGGTGAGTCGCCGACGGAGGAGCCCGACGAGCCTGTCGCGGCCGCCCCGCGCGACGAGGTGTTCGTCCCGGCGTTCGATGACGAGCGCGTCGAACCGCAGGTGATCCTGTCGACCGACGCGTTCGACCCGACGCCCGACCCGCAGCAGCTCGTGCTGTCGACCGACGTGTTCGAGCCGGAGGACGTGGGATCTCAGCCCGAGGGGGAGATCACCCCGGAGGACGCCTCCGACGACCTCGCCTCCGACGATCTCGCCTCGGACGACCTCTCCGTCGATGACCTCGCCGTCGAGGATGCCACCGTCGAAGAGCTCGCCGAGGATCTCGCTGATGATCTCGCCGCCGAGGACGCTTCCGACGAGGAGTTCGTCGCGCGGGAGCCCGCCGAGCAGGAGCCGGCCGAGTCGGAGGCACCAGGGGCGGAGAACTCCGACAGCACGGAGACCGATCGCGCGGAGACCGAGCCGGCAGGGGTGGAGTTCGCGGAGGCGGAGTCCATCGAGGCCGCCCACGCCGACGGCTTCAACGCCGGGGACGAGGACGACCTCGAACCCGAGCACCTCGAACCGGAGCACCTCGAACACGAGCACCTCGAACACGAGCACTCGGACCTCGATCCGGCTGAGCCGGAGCGGGGTGAACGTGAGCACGACGACGCGGAGGTCGTCGACGTCGAGCCAGCGGCGGATGAGCTCGAGAACCCCGAGCTCGAGAACCCCGATTTCGAGAACCCCGAGCTCGAGACCGCCGAGTCCGAGACTGACGAACCCGCCACGGATGAGCCCGAACGGAACGAGGTCGACATGAGCGAGTCCGACGCGAGCCCAACCGAGGCGAACGCGGTTCCGGAGGCCGACGCGGCGCGAGCGGTCGCGGCCGACTCCCCGGAGCGCGATGATCTCGACGCCGAGCAGGCTTCCGGTGCCGTCCCGAGCGCGGAGACCGCGCCCGCCGCGGCTCCGGCCACCGGTGCGACCCCCACGACCAGCGCGGTCCCGATCACGACCGGCTCCGTCCCCCGCACCCGTGCGGAGCGCGCGGCGACGGGAACGATCGGCACCGTGCCCCTCACCCGGCGTGAGATCCACCAGGCAGATGAGGCGGCCCGCGTCGACCGCGCGCACGCGACCGAGCGCGTCCGGACCCCGGGTTCCGACCTGACGCTCGCGTCGAAGCGGCTGAGCTCGATCGACGATGCGCGCGAGAGCCCCGATCTGCTCACCGCCGACCGTCTCCTCGACCCGCGTCAGGTCGCCCGGCCCGAGCCCGAGGGGTTGTGGCAGCAACTCGTGTATTCGATGTCCGGTCACCGCATCAACCTCGGTGACGGCCGCCGCGCCCGCGAGCGCAAAGAGCTCGACCGTCGCATCGCCGCACCGCTTGCGGGAGGCGCCCGCTTCGTTCCGGTCCTCTCCCGCAAGGGCGGCGTGGGCAAGACCACGGTCACCTCGCTCCTGGGAATGGCGCTCGCCGACGCGAGAGACGACCGTGTCATCGCCGTCGACGCCAACCCCGACCGCGGGACGCTCGCGGACCGCGTGGGCCGACCGAACGGCCGCACGGTGCGAGATCTCGTGCGCGCGCACGACGAGGTCGACGGCTACCACGACGTGTCGTCGATCGTGGCTCGGGATGCCACGCGCCTCGACGTCCTGGCATCCGATTCCGATCCTCGGGTGTCCGAGGCTTTCAGCGACGACGACTACCGTCAGGTCGCCGACGTCGCCGCGCACTACTACTCGATCGTGCTGACCGACACCGGCACGGGCATCGTCCACTCGGTGATGGAGGCGACGCTCGAGCGCGCGGACTCCCTCGTCGTCGTGGCCGGACTGTCGGTCGACGAGGCGCGGCTGGCCTCCGAGACCCTGACCTGGCTCGAGACCAACGGCTACGCGGATCGCGTGCGCTCGGCCGTCGTGGTCCTGAACTCCGCTCGACCCGGCACGCCGCTCGTGCGCGAGAGCGAGCTCGAAGCGCACTTCCGCACGCGCGTGCAGACGGTCATCCGGATGCCGTACGACCCGCGGATCGCGGCCGGCAGTGCGATCTCGTTCCGCGATCTTCAGCCCGAGACCCGTCTGGCCGCCCGCGAACTGGCCGCGGCCGTCGTGGAGGGCCTGCGCGCCCCGGTGGCGGCAGCATGACCGTTCGGCCCATCCGCCTGTTCGGCGATCCGGTCCTGCGCGCGCCGAGCGCGACGATCGAGACGATCGACGACGGCATCCATGCGCTCGTCCGCGACCTCCTCGACACCGTCGAGCCCCCTGGGCGCGCCGGGGTCGCCGCCCCACAGATCGGTGTGGGGCTGCGCGCGTTCAGCTACAACATCGACGGCGACATCGGTTACGTGCTGAACCCCGTGCTGGTCGAGACCCGCGGCGAGCCGCAGCTCGTGGGGGAGGGATGCCTCTCCGTCCCGGGGCTCTGGCACGAGGCGACGCGCTACCCGTGGGCAAAGGTCGTCGGAATCGATCTCGACGGCAGCGAGGTCGTGCTCGAGGGCGAGGGCTTGCTGGCGCAAGCGCTCCAGCACGAGACCGACCACCTCGACGGCATGCTGTACCTCTCGCGTCTTCCCGCCGAGACACGGCGTGAAGCCATGCGCCAGATCCGCGAGAGCGACTGGTTCTGACCGGTCGACCCTGTCATGACAGCAGGGGATGCCACGGGGACAGGCCGTTTCGTCGCGGATTCCCCTGTTCCCGCGGCATCCCCTGTTCTCGGCGCAGCGAAA
>NZ_JARHXC010000114.1:0-28826 GCF_029222405.1 Microbacterium sp. Kw_RZR3
CGAGGACGAGCGCCGCCCCCAGCGCCATCAGCACGAGTGCGCCCCCGGCGAGAGTCGGGGCGAGCGAGGCGTCCGCGCCGGTCTGTGCGAGCCGACCGTCACCCGCGGGGACGGGAACCGGGGTCGGCGTGGCGGTGGCGCGGGGACTCGTCGTCGGGGTCGGTGTGGGCGTGGGCCCGGGCAGCGGGGGAGTGTCCACGGTGACGCTGACGGCCGGGCCGTTCTCAGCGGTCCCTCGTGCGGTCGCGGTGACGGTGAGCGCCGTACCGGCGGGCAGGTCGCGGAAGGTGGTGGCATCCACTCCCTCGGCGAGGTCGGCGGCGGCGAGGACGTCGCTCCCCGAGAGCACTTGCACGGTCGTTCCGGTCGAACCCTTGGCGTTGGTCCACGTCACCGCCAGCGACGTCGGCGACAGTGCGGTGGCCCGCAGGTCGGTCACGGCGCGCGCGGGGAGTGCCGTCAGCAGGGCGTGCGCGTCGATGAGGCCGGCGCCGAACAGCTGTTGGTCGGTGACCGACGACGACGTCGGGTTCTTCAGGGGACCGGCCGTCGCGAACGCGGTGCGAGCGATGTCGGCGGCGGAGTCCTGCGGCGCGTACTCGAGGGCGAGCGCGTGCACCGCGGCCGCGGTGGGTGCCGCCGCGGAGGTGCCGAAGAAGTACCAGTCGTTGTCCAGCGAGGGCACGCGCTGCGCGAAGAAACTGGTGCGGATGCCGTCGACCGACGCGATCTGCGGACCCATCACCCGCAGCGGCTCGGGGTAGGCGGGCGACACGACGGGCGTTCCGTCGACGAACCGGACCGGTTCGAAGAGCACGGTGGTGTCGCCGGCCGAGGTGAAGCGCTCCGGGACATCGGGCTCGAGGCTGAACGCCGCCGCCACACCGATACCGGAGCCGTCCGCCGGGTGTCCGACCGAGGTGAGACCGACAACGTCTCCGCCCTTCGAGCGGTCGTATTCGATCTCGGACAGGCCGGGGCTCCAGAACGACATCGAGAACGCCGGAGTGGAGGTCGAGCCCGTCGAGGTGTCGCGGAGGACGACGACGTCGAGATCGCCGGCCGAGACGACGTCCGTCGCCGTGGTGTAGACGGTCGGCGTGATGCCGTCGAGGTAGGACTCGCTGACGAGCTTCTCGTCGACGTAGAGCTGCGGAACCAGGGCCGTGGTCAGCCCGAACAACGGGTCGCCCCACTGCGCGACGAGACTCGGCACACCGTCCTCGGGGAAGGTCGCCGTGTCGGTGGCATCCTGACCGGCTGACGGGTCGAAGTCCAGGCAGTCGTAACTGGTCATCCCCTCCGGCGGGGTGACCCAGCTCGGGCAGTCCATGGGGCGGTAGGCGGGGGTCCGCCAGCCGTTGATCTGGAGTCCCGCGCTCTCGGTGCCCTTCGCGCCGATCTCGGAGCCGTTCCCGGCCGAGGTGTAGTACGCGACTCCGCGTGACTGAACCTGCGTGATCGCCGTCGAGATCCAGCCCTGCTGGTACAGAGGTTCTTCGCTCCAGCCGAGGTCATCGACGATGACGGTCGCCCCGGCGTCCGCGAGAGCCACGATGCCCTTCGCCATGTCCTGAGAGCTGCGCCAGCCGGTGTAGAAGACGATGCGGGCGCCCGGAGCGATGCCGTGGACGAGCTGGGCCATCGCCCGTCCCTCGTCGCCGCCGCCCTCGTCGGGCTCGATGTCGGAGAGGACCGTGACGGGTGTCTCGTACCCGCACGGGTTGCCCGGGCCGGGGAGCAGGCCCGCCTTCACATCTTCTTCGGGCGTCGTCTCCGCGTCCGGTGCGGCATCGTACGAGTCGGAGAGGATGCCGATGGTCACGCCCGTGCCGTCGACGCCGAAGTCCTTGCGCGCTTCGGCGGTGTGCAGGGGTGCGTCGGCCGTGCTCGGGAAGGCGCGACAGGACTTCTCAGCCGCCCCGCGCTGCTGCGCCGAGGGGATGTCGTCGACCGCCGGCGGGACGACGGGAATGGCGACCGGCTGCACCACGGGGTTCACCGCGCGGATGCCGTCGAGGCCGCGCAGGTCCGCCAGGGCGTCCGGGGCGACCCACGCCGTCGCCGACGACGTCAGCTCCTGCACGCTCACGATCTCGGCGAGCCGGCCGACCGCATCGAGCTGTGCGGTGTCGGGGCTGCGCGTGAACGTGATGGTCACGGAGAGGCGGCCCCGGTCGTCGAAGCGGAGTGAGCCGCGGCCCGAGCCGGGCGTGCCGACCGCCGAGGTGATGGCATCCGGAGAGTCGGCCCCGGCCTCGACGGCTTTCACGACCGCGTGGGTCAGTGTGAGGGCCGCCGGGATGTCGGTGGTGTCGGGCGTGCTCGGCTGGGCCGAGGCGGGCAGTGCGGCGGTGCTCAGCGAGCAGATCACGGCAGCGGTGATCGCCACCGCGCGGAATGCGCGATTCATCGTTGTTTGTCGTCCCCCAGTTTTCGGTCAGTGTAGGGGGCGAGATGCGGCGAGCGCGAGAAGAATCTTTCGGCCGATCAAGCCGGGGTTCTCGTGGACTTCGGAAAAGCAGAAGGCCCCGGATCGATCGATCCGGGGCCTTCATTTTGTTGCGGGGACAGGATTTGAACCTGCGACCTCTGGGTTATGAGCCCAGCGAGCTACCGAGCTGCTCCACCCCGCGGCACAAGAGAAAACATTACGCCGAGATGAACGACGGCGCAAATCCGGGCACACCGCCCGGGAGTGTCGCGAGAGAATGGCCCGGTGAGCAGCACCATCGACGATCGCGACGACGGACGCCCCGAGAGTCCCGCGCAGCGCGCCGACCGCAACTGGACCGACGTCCTGCAAGAGCTTCGCGTGCTGCAGACGGGCACGCAGATCCTCACCGGGTTCCTTCTCGCGCTCGCTTTCCAGCCGGCCTTCGGTGACCTCGACGCGGGCTGGCGTGCGTTCTACCTCGGCCTGGTTGCTCTCTCCGCGCTGAGCGCGGTCGTCGCTCTCGCCCCTGTGGCTCTGCACCGCGCCGTCTTCCGGCTGGGTATCAAGCCCTCGGTCGTGCGCTTCGGTCATCGCGCGCTGCGCGTCGCTCTGGTGCTCGTCTCGCTGCTGCTCACCGGCGTGGTCGGGTTCGTCTTCGGTGTCGTGGTCGGCGTGGGCGCCGCCGTCGCGGGTGCGGTCGTCCTCGCGGTGACGATCCTCGTACTGTGGGTGGTGGTGCCGGCGATCCTCCGTCACCGCGGGCGAAAGGATGACGAGTGACTGACCGCCGATTCGGACTCGCCGTCGCGCAGTTCGCCCCCAGTGCCTCCCGGGAGTCCAACCTTTCGGCGATCGAGGAGGCTGTCGGGGTGGCCGTCGCGCGCGGCGCGCAGCTGATCGTCTTCCCGGAGTACTCGAGCTACTTCGTCGACCCCTTCGACGACACCCTCGCGCAGAACGCCGAGGATCTCGACGGTCCCTTCACCGCCGCGCTCCAGTCGCTCGCCGCGCGACACGGCATCGTCGTCGTGGCGGGTCTCCTCGAGCGGGCCGACGACGGCCGGCGCGTGCGCAACACCGTCGTGGCGGTGGCGGGGGATGGCATCCGGTCCGTCTATCGCAAGCTGCACCTGTACGACGCGTTCGGTCAGCGCGAGTCGGACTGGGTCGCGCCGGGCGAGATCGCTCCGCCCGACACCTTCGAGGTCGACGGACTGCGATTCGGTCTGATGACCTGTTACGACCTGCGCTTCCCCGAGGTCGCGCGCACCCTCGCGGACGCCCAGGTCGATGTGGCCCTGGTGCCGGCCGAGTGGGTTCGTGGTCCTCTCAAGGAGGATCACTGGCGCACGCTCGTCCAGGCTCGCGCGATCGAGAACACCTTCTTCGTCGCGGGAGCGGATCATCCGCCACCGCTGGGTGTCGGGCATTCGATGATCGTCGACCCGCAGGGTGTCGTCCTCGCGGCGGTCGGCACGACGACCGACGTCGCCGTCGCTCACATCGATCCGGATGCCATCGCCCGCGTGCGCCGGGTGAATCCCGCGCTCGATCTGCGACGTTTCCGGGTGACTCCGCGCTGACGTTTCGTCTCGGCTGCGCACCGTTTTGCGCCGTTTCGATGCCCTCGGCCGTCCGATGACGCAAGCTGGAAGAATGACCGGTCTCGCGTTCGACTACCCCTGGATGACGTATATGGGCGAGCTCGGGGCGAATCTGCGCGCGGCGCGCCTCGCCACGGGGCTCACGCAGGAGGACGTCGCCGTGCGTGCGCGCATCTCGCTCTTCACGTACCAGAAGCTCGAGAAGGGCGAATCGAACCCCGGGACGCCCGCCAATCCCCGTCTGCAGACGCTGCTGGCGCTGTCGGCGGTGCTCGAGGTCTCGATTCAGGACCTCGTGCCCGACCTCGACCGGATCCGCGAGGGCGAGCCGGGGCCGAGCGACGTCTAGGGGAGGTCGTCCAACAGCGCGGTCACCGCGCGCATCAACCGCTTCGTCGTCTCGATGCTGAGCACCGTGGACTGCCGCGCGAACTGATCGGAACCGAACCACACCCACGTCTCGCCGCGGGTCTGCTCCAGTCCGATCGTGATCTCGGTGACGCCGATCGCGTGGATGTCGCCGTTCGGGTGAAGGCTGCGCTCGACGCCGGGGACGGTGATGCCTTCGCTGCGGTGCGAGACGTCGGCCGCCGCATGGTCTTCGTGCTCGCCCGCGCACCAGGAGGGGCACGGGGATGACGGTTTCAGCGCGCGTGGCGGGTCGGGCCAGCTCATGGGTGTCTTCCTCGTGACGATCGTGCAGGGACGTCCTCGACGATACGAGCCGGACGCGTCCCTCGAGCGAGGCGCGAGCCACCCGTTCCGGTGGTTGACGTCGAGAGAAGGCGCGGCCTGGTCAGGGGAGTTCGCTCGACGGCTGGATGCGCTGCACGTACCGGATCAGCGAGATGGGTCGGGCGGATCGCCACCCCGACCGGGTGAGTGCCATCGTGTACCCCTCCGCGCGCAACTGCATGGCCGTCTCCGGCGTGAGCAACGTCCGTCCCGGCACCTTCGTCCACCGCAACGCTGTCCCGTAGACGTGCGTGATGCGGGGCGGGCGGGATTCGAGCGGGTGGCGCGGGCGTGGCATGGAACTTCCCGGAGGGTGGGCGACGGGAGTCGCGGGCGCGATCGCCGGCTTGCGATCACTCGAACAATACCATGCATACATGGTATGTCGCCGGTGTGACGGCGAGTTCTCCGCCGTGTGTCACGCGTCGGCCGGTCAGGCTCCCGACAGGCCCGCCAGGCGTTCCGCTGCGTCGCTCAGCACCTCGACGCGTTTGCACGCGGCGAAGCGCACGAGGGTCGCGTAGCGATCCCGCCGAGCGGGGGAGACGAACGCGGTCAGAGGAATGCCGACCACCCCGGCACGGGCGGGCAGCTCACGGCAGAACGTTCCCGCGTCCGTGGCGCCGAGCGGGGCGGCATCCACGACCGTGAAGTACGAGCCTCCCGGAGACGAGACGTCGAAGCCGGCTGCTCGGAGCCCGGTGCCCAGCACCTTCGCCTTGGCGGCCATGGTCGCCGCGACGGAGGCGAAGAACGCGTCGGGCAGTCGCAGGCCGGCCGCGATCGCCGGTTGGAACGGCGAGCCGCCGACGTAGGTGAGGAACTGCTTGACGGCCAGCACCGCGGTGACCAGCTCGGCGGGACCCGTCACCCACCCGGTCTTCCATCCGGTGAGCGAGAACGTCTTGCCGGCGGAGGAGATCGACAGAGTCCGTTCGGCTGCGCCCGGCAGGGTGGCGATCGGAACGTGCGGTCCGTCGAACACGAGGTGCTCGTACACCTCGTCGGTCACGATGATCGCGTCGTGGAGGTGGGCGAGACGCACGACCTCGTCGAGCACCTCGCGAGAGAACACCGTGCCCGTCGGGTTGTGGGGGTCGTTGATGAGGATGACCCGCGTCCGGTCGTTGACGGCGGATGCCAGGTCGTCGAGGTCGGGCTGGAAGTCGGGCCAGCGCAGCGGGACGCCGACGAGCCGCGCTCCGGCCAACGCGACACTCGCGGCGTACGAGTCGTAGTAGGGCTCGAACACCACGACCTCGTCGTCGGGACCGTCGATGAGGGCGAGCAGAGTCGCCGCGAGCGCCTCGGTCGCCCCGACCGTCACCAGCACCTCACGCGCGGGATCGAGCTCGAGACCGTAGAAGCGCTTCTGGTGCTCGGCGATCGCGGTCAGCAGCTCGGGGAAACCGCGCCCCGGGGCGTACTGGTTGACCCCGTCGGCGATGGCGCGCCGCGCGGCTTCGAGGACGACCTCGGGGCCGTCCTCGTCGGGGAACCCCTGGCCGAGGTTGATCGCACCGGTCGAGGTCGCCAGGGCGGTCATCTCGGCGAAGATCGTGGGGACGGCTCGGCCGTCGGCGGAGAGGAGACCGGCTCCTCGGGCGGTGCGCTGCCAGGCGCCGGGGATGGTGTTCATCGGGGAAGTGCCTTCGAAGGGGTGCGTGGGCCGGAGGGCCGATAGGTTCTCACCGTAGGCCATCGGCCTTGCGGGGCGTTGGTGTGAGACCCATAGAGGCGGCTCACCCGCGTCATAGGCAGCGCACAGCATTCGGGGTCATCGTTGAAGCGCCTGGAAGAAGGAGCATCACATGAGCGACAACACGGACAACCGCCCCGAGGGTAACGACATCAGCTCGAACACTGACGCGACCGCGCAGAACGCCGTGCCCGCCTCGCCGAACACCGACCACACCGCGACCGGGAACGCGAGCGACGCCGCCGCCACCCCCGGCGCCGTTCCGCCCGTGCCGACGCGTTCGCCCGCCGCCGCCGCGGCCGCGTGGCCGCCGCCGGCGCACAACCCCGCCGCGGGGACGCACGCGTCCGGTTCCACCCACGACGGAGCCACCCGCCCGCAGGCCTACGCCGCCGCGCCGTCCGGCGCGACCGGCCCCACCGGCCACGCGTTCGGCCCGGCCGCGGGCGGTCACGACCCGCACGGACAGCACCCCACGCTGAACCTCGGCGGGACGCCGACCGCCACGCAGCCGCGCAAGAAGAGCTCGGCCCCCAAGGTCGCCGCTCTCCTCGTCGCCGCAGCCCTGGTCGGCGGCGGCGCGGGCCTCGGTGGCACGTACGCCGGTCTGTCGCTGTGGGGCGGGTCGAACTCGGCCGCCGTCGCGGGTCCGACGGCCGTCACGGTCAACAACCCCGAAGACGTCAACAACACCACCGCTGTCGCGGCCAAGGTCGTGCCGAGCGTCGTGACGATCCAAGCGATGGAGGGCCAGACCGGCGACACCGGCTCGGGCGTGATCCTGAGCAAGGACGGCTACATCCTCACCAACAACCACGTCGTGACCATCGGCGGCAAGTCCGCCAACCCGACGGTGTCGGTCACCACGTCGGACGGACGCGTCTTCTCCGCGAAGATCGTTGGCACCGACGCGACCTACGACCTCGCGGTGATCAAGGTCGACAACGCCTCGAACCTCACCCCGATCGAATGGGCGGACTCGTCGCAGCTCAACGTCGGCGACAACGTCTCGGCGGTCGGCGCTCCGCTCGACCTGCCCAACACGGTCACCACGGGAATCGTCAGCGCGCTGAACCGTTCGATCCTCGTCGCCTCGTCGGCCGCCCCCAAGGACGGCACCGAGTCGGAGGACGGCTCGGGCTCGGGCGGCAACCAGAACCCGTTCTACTTCGACTTCGGCGATGGACAGCAGAGCCAGCAGCAGGCGACCGACTCCATCAAGATCGCCGTCATCCAGACGGATGCCGCGATCAACCCCGGCAACTCCGGTGGCGCGCTCGTCGACGACGAAGGCAAGCTGATCGGCATCAACGTCGCCATCGCCAACGCCGGTGGATCGTCGTCCGGCGGTCAGTCCGGCAACATCGGCGTGGGCTTCGCGATCCCGTCGGACATCGCCAAGCGCATCTCGCAGGACATCATCGACAACGGCGCCGCCACGCACGGTCTGCTCGGCGCCAACGTCCAGGATGCCGGCAGCATGCAGGGCGCGACCACCACGGGCGCCTACGTCGCCGTCGCGGTCGAAGGCGGTGCCGCTCAGGCAGCGGGGCTGCAGAAGGGCGACATCGTGACGAAGTTCAACGGCGTCCCGATCACCAACTCCGCCGACCTGACCGCACAGGTCCGGGCGCTCGCCGCCGGGACCAAGGCTGAGATCACCTACGTCCGCAACGGGCAGGAGAAGACCGCCGAGGTCACCCTCGGACAGATGCCCACCAACTGACGCTCCGCCTGACGCTCCGGCGTCGGACGCCACCCCGCGATAGGCTCGCGGGGTGGCGTCTTTCTCGTTCGGGGCGGGAAACGCGCGAAAACTCCGCCGGATCCCGCTCTACCTCGCGGGTCGTCTCCTCACCGCTCTGGTCCCGCGATCGCGCGAGCGCTGGGTGTTCGGGTGCGCGGTCGGCGTGACCGACGGTGCTCTCGCCCTGTGGCGATTCGCCGCCGGGCGCGGAGAACGGGCGCTCTGGCTCGTCGCCGATGAGACTCAGGAGCGTGAGGCTGAACGCCTCGGCATCCCATTCGTGCGGAAAGACTCCGTCCGCGGTCTGTGGGCCACCGCGCGAGCGCGGGTGATCGTGGTGACCCACGGGTTCGGCGACGTCCAGCGCTACGCGGTGACAGGGGCGTTCATCGTGCAACTCTGGCACGGCATCCCGCTCAAGCGCATCGGCCTCGACTCTCCCGAGACCACACGCGCCGGGTCGACGCGCGCCGGGTCCACCGTGGCGCGTCGGGTGCTGGCGGTCCTGTACCGTCGAACGACCCGTCAGATCTCGATGCTCCCCGCCGCATCGCACCTCGTGCGCGGGCGACTCGAGACCGCTTTCGGCCTTCCCGACGCGCGCCTTCCCGTCACGGGCGAACCGCGCGTCGACGTCCTCTCCCAAGGCTCCGCTGATGAGCGTCGCCACGCCGCCCGCGCCGCTCTCGACGAGGCGTGCGGCCGCCCGCTCGGCGATACCCGGGTCGTCCTGTACGCACCCACGTGGCGCGACGGCGAGCCCGACCCCGCGGTGCCCGACGCGGAGGAGTGGGATGCCATCACCGCCGCTCTCGACCGTCTCGACGCCACACTGCTCATCCGCTCGCACCCGCTCGGTGCCGGCGACTACACGCCGCGCGTGTCGCACGACCGGGTCGGGGCACTCGGGAACGATCGGGTGGCCGACATCACCCCGCTGCTCCCCGGGATCGACCTCCTCGTCACCGACTACTCGTCGCTGGCGTTCGATGCCGCACTCGTTCCGCTGCCGGTGCTGTTCTTCGCGCCCGACCTCGAGGCGTACAGCGCGCGGCGCGGACTGTACGGGACCTACGCGAGCGTCGCCGGCGCCGACCCCGCGCGCACCTGGACGGACGTGCTCGCGTGGGTGGGTGGCATCCTGGACGATCCGACCGAGGCGCTCACAGCCTCCCGCCGTCGCAGCGAGACCGTGCACGCGCACCGGGACGGGCGGAACACCGAGCGCGTGTACCGCGAGATCCGCCGTCGCCTCGAGCGGGCGAAACCGACCGACGCCCGGTGGGGCGCGAGAAGGGCGCCGCGATGACCGACGCACGTTTCCTCGACGACGGGGGTGTTCCCGTGTTCGAGATCAGCGGCACGGGAGTCCGTCCGGCATCCGTCACGCTCATCGGACGACGCGCTCGCGTCTCGGCGCGGCTGTACGGACGAGGGCGCACCTGGCGCGCCGAGGTGCCTTTGCGTGCGGCGCGGTGGGGCGGACCCGAGCTGCCCTTGCCGACGGGGGAGTACCGGCTCTCGATCGAGGCGGGGGAGGCGACGGATGCCGCGCCTCCGGGTGAGGCGATCTCCCTCACGGTCCTCCCGGGCCTGCGTGCCGCGTGGACGGGGGCGACTCTGCGCGTGGGGCCGCCGGTCGATACCGCTGAAGCGCAGGCCGCGCTCGAGAAGGAGTACGCCCGGCGGCGCGAACCGCTCGAGAACGCCGTCTTCTTCGAGAGCTTCTACGGACGCAACGCGAGCTGCAACCCGCTCGCGATCGATCGGGAGCTCGCGCGCGTCGCTCCCGGGGTGACGCGGTACTGGAGTGTGGTCGATCTCTCGGTGCAGGTCCCGCCGGGGGCTGTCGCGGTCGTCGAGGGGAGCGCCGAGTGGTGGCGCGCCCGCGGCGCCGCGCGACTGCTCGTCGTCAACGACTGGCTGCGGAGGCGCTTCGTCCGCCGCCGCGGGCAGGTGGTGCTGCAGACCTGGCACGGCACGCCCCTCAAGCGCTTGGCGCTGCACCGCCCGGGCTTCGATCCTCGGCGCGCGGCCGCCGTGGTGCGCGAGGCGCTGCGCTGGAACGTCCTGCTCGCGCAGAGCCCCTACGCGGCGCGCGTCCTCACCAAGGCCTATGCCTTCCTGCGCCGCCCGGTGTGGATCGAGGGGTACCCGCGGAACGATGTCCTCCGCACGGACGACGGAGAGCGTACCCGTCAAGCCCTCGGCATCGGCGCGGGCGAGCGGGTGCTCCTGTACGCGCCGACGTGGCGCGACGACCGGGAGGCCATCGTCGACTTCGTCGACCCGACCGCCCTGGCCCGGGCGACGGACTCCGTCGTGCTGGTTCGCGGGCATTCCCGCACGCTCCTCCCCGGGGAGGACGCGCGCGGCCCGCGCGTGATCGACGTCACGGGATACCCGGACACGGCGCGACTCCTCGCTGTCGCCGATGCGCTCATCACCGACTACTCGTCGGTCATGTTCGACTTCAGCATCACGGGCAAGCCGATGTACTTCCTCGTGCCCGACCTCGAGCACTACCGCGGAGCGCTCCGCGGCTTCTACTTCGACCTGGTGGACGCGGCTCCCGGTCCCGTCGTCCGGACGCAGGACGAACTCGCCCGTGCGATCGACGAGGTCGATCCGTCGATCTTCGCCGAGCGTTACGCCCGGTGGCAGCGCATCTTCAACGCCCGCGACGACGGCCGCGCGAGCGAGCGCGTCGTGGCGCGCATTCTCGATCAGGGGTTCGTCGACCGCTAGGGCAGCGGCGTGTTGCGCCCCTCGAGCCGAGAGGTGTCGACGGTGTCGTGCGCGCCCCGCGCGACTCCCCACAGGAAGCCCGATCCCCACGAGAGATGCATCGAAGGCAGGACCGCTGCCGTCCACGCGCGGTCGCGCCAGCCGCGACCACCGCCGCGCCCGAGCGAGACCACGGCGACCAGCAGCGCATACGCCGCGACGGGAAGGTGGAGGACGGATGCCACGGCCGAGCGGCGGCGGCGCGTACGACGAGCCGTCTGCCACAGACCGGCGGTGGTCGAGAGCACGACGGCCACGACGAGAGCGGGAGGGGCGAAGAATCGCAGCGAGTTGCGCCGGCCGTATCGTCGGACGAGTTCGCCGCGCCACGCTCCGGTCGCACGGAACTGCCGCACGAGCCGTGTCCAGCTCTCGCGAGGCCAGTAGACGACCGAGAGGGCGGGGTCGAACCACACCCGATAGCCCGCGCGCCGCAGCCGGAGGTTGAGCTCCCAGTCCTCCCCGCGGCGGATCGACGGATCGAAGCCGCCCACCTCATCGAGCGCGGCGCGGCGCATGACGCCGAGGTAGGCCGATTCGGCCGGACCCTCGACCGCACCGCCGTGGTACGCACCGCCGCCCAGTCCGGCTCGCGAGTTGTACGCGCGAGCGACCGCGCGTTGGAAGGGAGAGCGACCGTCCGCGCGCATCACACCGCCGACGTTCGCCGCCCGTGTGCGGGCGAGGGTCGCCAGGGCGCGGCGGGTGTACCCCGGAGAGAGCTCGGAGTGAGCATCGACGCGCACCACGGTCGGGTAGCGACTGGCGGCAAGAGCGAGGTTGAGGCCGACCGGGATATCGGCATCCGGGTTGTCGACGAGCACGATGCGCGGGTCGCCGTCCGCCAGCTCACGGGCGATCGAGGTGGTGCCGTCGGTCGACGGGCCGAGGGCGAGGACAATCTCCACGGGTCTGGGAACGTCCTGCGCGAGGGCGGATGCGACGGCGTGCCGCAGGTACCGCTCCTCGTTGAGGACGGGCATGACAAAGCTCACGCCGGCGTCGTCGGGGGGAACGGGCGCGTCTCTACCGCCGGGGGTCGGGAGGGGCATCCCTCGATCCTTTCACGGTGCACCTGGCCGCTACCCTGGAACGATGCCCCTCGTCCGCGACGCCCGACTCGCCGTCGGCCTGCTGCGCAAGGCGGTCGCGACCCGGGGTGCCCGACGCGACCTGCACCGCGCGCTGGCCGCGCGGGGCCCCCTCCCCGAGAACGCGTTCCGCATCGCGGTGTACTTCGCCGACGGCGCGGTCAACATGTACCAGATGCGCCAGTGGTACGCGCCGCTGCGCGAGCTGGCGCGCACCTGGCCGGTCGTCGTGATCAGCCGGACGATCCGCGGTTCCGACGCGTTGCTGAAAGACGGCGAGCTCCCGGTCGCGTTCGCGCCGACCGTGCGCGACGTCGAGCGAGTGCTCGCCGAGCAGGACATCCGGCTCGTGTTCTATGTCAATCAGAACACCCGGAACTTCCAGATGTTCCGCTACGGGCGCCGCTGGCACGTGTTCATCAACCACGGCGAGTCCGACAAGATGTACATGACGACGAACCAGTTCAAGGCGTACGACTACGCCTTCGTCGCCGGAGATGCCGCCCGCGCTCGCCTCTCACGCGCCCTGTGGGACTACGACCTCGACCGCCGGACGTTCTCGATCGGACGCCCCCAGGCCGACCACGCGATCGGAGAGGCGCCGTTCGCGGAAGATGAGCGCACCGTCGTGCTCTACGCCCCGACGTGGGAGGGCGATCGCCCCTCGGCACACTACGGCTCGGTCCGCACGCACGGTGAGGCCCTGGTCGCCGCCCTGCTCGCCACGGGCCGCCACCGCGTCGTCTACCGCCCGCACCCGCGCTCGGGAGTCGTCGATCCCGAATACGGCGCCGCGAACGCACGCATCATCGCGGCCCTGGCCGCCGCGAACCGGGCCGATCCGTCGGCGCAGCACGTCTACGACACCTCGCCCGCGCTCGGGTGGCAGCTGCGGTCGGCCGACCTCGCCGTGCTCGACATCTCCGCGATGGTCTATGACCGACTCGCCTTCGCCGCCCCGTTGCTCATCACGCGGCCGAGCGATCCCGAGGCCGAGGTCGATGAGGCGGGCTACCTCTCGGCGTGCGAGTGGTTGGATGCCGCCTCCTCGGGCGACATCGTCGCAGAGACGGATCGCGTGCTCCGTGACCCCGAGGCTGTCGCTCGCCTGCGGCACTGGGTGCAGCACTACTTCGGCGACACCACGCCGGGCGCGTCCACAGCGCGCTTCCACGCCGCTGTCGCAGAGCTCATGCGCCGCTGGGACACCTGGCACGCGCGCGAGGGCGATCGGGCGTCGCGGCATTCATAAACGCCATCCGCGCACAGAAACACGTGGAGAGCGCGTTTACGTGAGCAAACAGCGTTTATGGGCCCGGCCCGGCGCACGCGCCCGACAGGCGCCGCCCGCCGCCGCCCCCCTGCGGCTAGCCGGCGTGGGTGAGGCGCCCGATCGCCGCGAGGGGGATGCCCAGCCAGTCCGGACGATTGCGCGTCTCGTAGATCGCTTCGTAGACGGCCTTGTCGAGCTCGAACGCGGCGAGGAGATCGCCACCGCCGGCTATCTCGCCGCCGGCCGCGGCCGCGTAGCCCTCGAGGAACGACTGCTGTGCCGCGATGACCCACGCGCGGACGGCCGCTCCGTCGTCGTCGGCGATCGCTCCCGAGACGTAGTCGAACGAGCGCAGCATCCCCGCGACGTCACGTACGGCGAGGTCGGGGAGGAGACGTTCCGCCATCGGACGCAACGGTTCGCCCTCGAAGTCGAGCAGCACCCACCCGTTGCTCGGCGTGTGCAGCACCTGCCCCAGGTGCAGATCGCCGTGGACGCGCTGAAGCGCGGGCCACGGCGCCGCCGCCGCGCGGGCGTAGACGGCACGGATGCGATCCACCAGCGGTGCGAGCGCGGGCACCTCGCTCACCGCGATCGCGAGTCGACGCTCCCACGCACCGGTGACGGCGGCACGGTCAGCGGCATCGGGCTCGCGCGTGGGGAACGCGGCGGCGAGCGCGACGTGCATCCCCGCCACGGCCTCGCCGAGGGCGCGCGCCGGTTCTCGGAAGTCCTCGTCGGCGCCCGCGGCGTTCAGCGCGACCCGCCAGGCGTCCTCGACACCGTCGAAGAACTGCTGCGCGAAGGCGAGGGAGCCGGTCACCGTCTCGCCCGTCGAGGCCGTCCACGTTCCCCGCAGCTCGCCGATCGCGGCCGGGACGAACGTCGCTCCACCGGCGGCGAGGGCGGAGGGGAGCTCCACATCGGGATTGCGCCCGCCGTTGACCTGGCGGAAGAGCTTGCAGATGACCGGGAGGCCGTCCTCGTCGGGGCGGAAGATGATCGACGTGTTGGACTGCTCACCGCTCAGCACCCGCGCCGTCGCCCGTGAGGCGGGTGTGCTGAGGTGCGGAGACCACAGCGCGAGGGCCTCCAGACCGGTCTCGGTCGACACGTCGATGCCGCCGACCGTGACAGCTCGGTAGAGCAGATCGGTGAACGCCTCGTCGGTGGTGGCATCCGCCCACACGCCGCCGTCGATCTCGGCACCGATCAGGCTCCCGGGCGGGACGGTGCCGGCCGGCCGCTTCACGACCGGTACCTGGTACACGATCGCGGGAACGGCGGCGTCGTCGCGCACGAGGAGCAGCCGCATGTCCGGTTCGACAAGCGGCCACGACGCGACGAGGGAGAGCCGGGGGTCGCGGCCCTTGGTTCCGTACCAGCGCTGCCGCGGCATCCATACCGCGAGGAGATCGAGGAGGTCGCCCATGCGGCGAGAGTAGCCCGCCGACGTGATCGTCGCGCGGGTCTTGCGTCCCGGGTCGGCGAGATGAGAAGGGCTCAGGATGCCGCGTTCTCGGGCGAGGAGTCTCCGGTGCTCGATTCCACGCCCTCGGCGTCTCTCTTCCGTCGCGGGAGCGCCTTGCGCGCGATCGCGCCCGTCCGGCGGCCGGCGCCGCCGACGGCACCCGCGAGGACGTCGCCGACGCGCGCCACTCCGTTCGCGGCGGTCCTCTCGAGCCGCTCGGCGCCGGGCCGTGGCTCGAGGTCGGCCGGGAGTGTCGGCGGCGGGGGACCGAACGCGCGCCGCGCGTTCGCGAGGACGCGTCGTCCGAGAATGTGGTTGCCGGCGCCGCCGACGACGGCTCCGATGCCGAACGGGAGCGCCTTGCCCAGCCACGACGCCCCTCCGCGCGCCGCGAACTGGCGGGCGAACGAGGTCTTCAGCCGATCGACCAGGGGGCCGACCGCAGCGCGGGGGAGCGTCTTGGTGACGAGATCGCCCCAGTACGTCGAGCGACTTGCGCCTCGGCCCGCGGCCTGCGCGGCCAACTGGGCCACCAGGTCGGTGCCTTCTTTGCCCAGCATCAGCGTCAGTACGAGGGCTCGGGCACGATCCGGGTCATCGACCGCGACACCGTGCACTTCGGCGACCGACTGGGCATAGAGCGCCGTCGCCTCGAGGAAGCCGAGGGTCTCGACTCCGCTGAGCGCGAGGGTGATCCCGGTCGTGATCCCGGGCACGACGGCGGTCGCGCCGACCGCCGCGCCGCCGGTGGTCACGGCCGCGAGGTAGCGACGTTCGAGGATTCCGAGGATCTCCTGCGTGTCGGCATCCCGGTGCCGGAGTCGGATGCTGCGCAGGTGAGCGAGCACGACGGGACGCTGCACCGCGAGGGCACGGTCGAGCAGGCGAATCGCCGCGGGATGTTCTTCGGAACCCACGGGCGGGAGCCCGCCCTTCCACGGGGCGTCCTCGGGGAGGGAGTGGATGCGATGCACCTTCTCAGCCATGACGTCATCTTCTCCCGAGACCGTCCGCGGTCGCGGCGACTTGACGGATCAGACGAAGAGGTTCGCGCGCTCGAGGTCTTCGGCGAAGTCGACCTCGACCGCGTAGAGGTCGGAGATGTCGAGCGGCTCGACCCGCAGACCGTCGTGGACGATGCCGAGCTCGATGCCGCGCTCGAAGTAGTCCTGGTCGTTCACGCGCTGCAACTGGCGCATGAGCGCCTTCTTGTCGCGAGACGACACGTAGTTGATGCCGACGGCTTCACCGACGCCGCCGACGACGGTCTTCGACAGGTTCTTCACGAAGCCCTCGGCGTCGACCGTGTACTTCACCTCTTCGTCGCCCACGCTCGCGGTGTCGACCGTGACGAACGACCGGTCCGCCTCGATCAGCTCGGTCGCGCGACCCAGCACGCGCGGGTCGAAGACGACGTCGCCGTTCATCCACAGCACGCCGGAGCGCCCCGTCTTGGCGAGCGCACGGAGGAGGCTCTTCGAGGTGTTCGTCTGGTCGTAGCGGTCGTTGTAGACGTAGTCGACGTCGGGGAAGGCGTCGACGATCGTCTCGGCGCGATAGCCGACCACCGTGGTGATGCGAGCGTGGTGGCCGAACGCGGCACGGATGTTGTCGTGCTGCTGCTGCATGATGCTGCGGCCGTCCGCGAGCGGGGTGAGGGGCTTCGGTAGGCTGCGGCCGAGGCGCGAGCCCATGCCCGCGGCGAGAATCACGATCTGAACAGTCAAGGCTGGCTCCTGGGGGGATGAGTCGTCATGTCCGGTTCACCGGAATGTCACGCCTTCGTGTGCTGATGATGCTAGCGAAGACCCCGCCCGGGGTGGCATGATTCGCCCCACTCGTTGTGGTTTCGTGATCGGTTACACCGTCTTGCGTCCCGCTGCCTCGCGTACAGCGGTGTCGGAGGGGCTTGCTAGTTTGGAGTGATGACAGCGTCGCTGCCGCAGCCCCAAGACTCGTCCGCCCCTCGGTCGGACGGCGACGCGGTGAGCGCCGATTCCACGCCCGACACGCCCCCGACGCCGAAGCCGCGCGCGCCGCGCGCGCCTCGCACGACCACCCCGAGGGCACCACGGACGTCCACCGCTCGCACGCCGCGCAAGCCCACATCGACGGCCGACACGCCGGAGGCGGGCGAAACCAGTAGTTCGTCGGTCGCGCCGCGCGTGACGAAGAAGCCGGCGGCGAAGAAGCCCGCCACACCGCGCAAGCCCGCGGCACCTCGCAAGCCCGCGGCTCCGCGCAAGCCCGCAGCATCTCGGCCGGCTCCGTCGACGGCGGCGGTTGCCGCCGAGACCGCATCGACTCCCGCCCTGCCCGACGACATCGTCGTTCCTCCGCGCCCGCCGCTTCCCGTCGCGGCCCCCCGCGTCGAGGACGCGGACTCCGCCGCCGACTCAGCGTCCGCGCGCGATGTCGCTGAACGGTCGCCGTCGGCCGGGGCTGCGGTCGAGCCCGCGACGGCAGCGAATGCCTCACTCGACGAGCAGACCTCCGCGGATGTCGCGGCCGAAGACCCGGTGCCTGCTGACGCCGCGGTCGACGAGCACGCACCCACTGAGCAGGCTTCGAGGGATGCGGTGGCGGATCCGGAACCCGCTGACGCTGCGGCCGAAGACCCCACTCCCGCTGACGTCGCGATCGACGAGCCGGTCGTCGCTGACGACCAGCCCGTCGTCGCTGACGCCGCGCCGATCGTCGACGAGTCGGCGAACGATGCCTCGCCGACCGTCGAGGCTCTCGTCGACGAGCCGGTCGACACCTCGGCCGACACGGTCGTGGAAGATCCCGCCCCCGCAGATGTCGCCGTCGAGGAACCCGCGCTCGTCGACGAGGGCGACGGTGCCCCGGATGCCGGGGCGGAGGCCGTGTCGCACACCGTCGAGGAGCCCTCGGGAGATTCGGGCGATGCCCTCGACGAGCTGCTGACGGCCGAGGCCGACGAGCCCGTGGCCTCCGCCGATCGTGTCGAGGACGCTACGCACGCCGACGACGAGCCGACCGCCGCGGTGTCCACGGGCGCCGCGATCGGCGCTGCGGCGCTCGACGGCGCCCCCTCGTCGACGGACGTGGACGAGGCGATCCCGGCTCTCGCTCTCCGCAACGTCACCAAGACCTTCGGTGAGCTGCGGGCCGTCGACGGCATCGACCTCACGATCCCCGCCGGATCGTTCTACGGCCTGGTGGGTCCGAACGGTGCCGGCAAGACGACGACGCTGTCGATCATCGCGGGGCTCCTGCGTGCCGACGCGGGCACGGTCTCGATCAACGGCGTCGACGCCGCGAAGAACTCGCGCGCGGCGAAGAAGATGATCGGCGTGCTGCCGGACCGCCTTCGCACGTTCGATCGCCTCACCGGGCGACAGCTCCTGTCGTACTACGGTGCCCTGCGCGGTCTGCCGGCCGCTCTCGTCGAGAGTCGCTCCGCCGATCTCGCGCGTGCCTTCGATCTGGTCGATGCCCTCGCGCGCCCCGTGTCCGATTACTCGGCCGGCATGACGAAGAAGGTCATGCTCGCCGGTGCGATGATCCACTCGCCTCGACTGCTGGTACTCGACGAGCCGTTCGAAGCGGTCGACCCGGTCTCGAGTGCGGTGATCCTCGACATCCTCGGCGCCTACGTCGGCCACGGCGGAACGGTCATCCTTTCCAGCCACGGAATGGAACTGGTGGAGCGCGTGTGCTCGCGTGTCGCGGTCATCGTGTCGGGGCAGGTTCTCGCCGAGGGCACGGTCGACGAGGTACGTGGCGAGGCCAGCCTCGAACAGCGCTTCCTCGAGCTCGCGGGCGGTCTCGGCGACGTGGAGGGCCTGGAGTGGTTGCACACGTTCTCCGGCTGAGGCTGGCCATGATGCTCGGCGCCCTGCGGGGCGACCGAGACGACGTCCTCCGCCGAGTTGTGGGCCTCGTGGTGCTCGTCGCGGGCACCGTTTTCGCGGCCGTGAACGCGAGCGGTCTGGGCGAGGTCGATCGCCTCACCGCCGGTGTGGTGACGGTCCTCGCGGGTTCCGCCATCACGCTCGGTTTCGCGGTCGCACCGCCGGTCACGGCATCCGTCGATCCCCTCGATCCGCGTCGGTTCGCCGTCGTCGGACCGGAGCCTCGACCCCTCGCCGGTGCGCTGCTGCTCGCCGGCTTCCTGAGCGTCCCGGTGTTCGCGGTGCTGGTGCTCGCCATCAGCGTCGCCATCGCGTGGAGCGAGCAGGGCGTGGGGGCTCTCGCGAGCGTCGTGTCGATCGCGCTCGGGCTCACGACGTGCGTGCTGCTCGCGCGCGTCAGCATGGCGCTCGGAGCCCTGGTGAAGCGTCCCCGGCAGTCGCGTGAGCTCGCGGGGGTCTACCTCGTCGCCGTGCTCGTGGTGGTCGTGCCCGTCGCGGTCTTCCTCGGCTCTCTCGAGTGGCAGGGGACCGTTCCTTCACAGCTGGTGTCCGCCGCCGAAGCCCTGGCCTGGACGCCCGTGGGCGCCGCCTGGGGGATCGCTCTCGCGCCGACGCCGAGTGCCGCCTTCGGGAGCGCCGTCGTGGCTGTCGCCACGGTCGCCGCTCTCACGGCCGTGTGGTTCATCCTCGTCCGCATCCTGCTCACGACCACGCCGCGGCCCGTGGCCGTGCGCGAGCGGGGCGGCCTCGGCTGGTTCGCCCTGCTCCCCGGCACGCCCGGGGGTGCCGTCGCCGCGCGCAGCCTCTCGTACTGGCTGCGGGATCGCCGATACCTCGTCAACATCGTGGTCGTGCCGATCGCGGCCGTGCTCTCGATGGTGCCTCTCGTCGTGGCGGGTGTCCCCCTCGAGATGGCGGCTCTCCTGCCGGTGCCGATCATGGCGCTGTTCTTCGGATGGCTGCCCCACAACGACCTCGCGTACGATTCGACCGCCCTCTGGATGCACATCGCCAGCGGCGTCCGTGGGCTGTCCGATCGGATCGGGCGACTGGTGCCCGTGCTCCTCATCGGACTCCCGATCCTCGCGGTCTCGATCCCGCTCGCGATCGTCGCTCACGGGCGGTGGGCCTTCCTCCCGGCCTTGATCGGCGTCTGCGCTGCCCTGTTCCTCTCTGGTCTGGGCTTGTCGAGCATCTCTTCGGTCGTCGCGCCGTACGCCGTGTCGCGACCCGGCGACAGCCCGTTCCAGCAGCCTCAGCGGACCGGCTCGGGCGGGGTGATCGCGCAGGCGCTCGTCATGCTCGGCTCGCTCCTCGCCGCGTCACCGGCGATCTGGCTCGCCGCGAGGGCGTTGGCATCCGACACGGAAGATGCTCTCGGCGCGCTCTGGGCCGGCCTGGCGGCCGGAGGGATCGTCCTGGTGGTCGGCATCGCGGTCGGCGCGCTCTTGTTCGAGCGCCGCGGAACGCGGCTGATGGAGTTCGCCGAAGCCACGTGATCGGGCGCCGTCGATCGCGACCGGTCCGCACGGTGCGCTCCGCGGCTACACTGGCAGACCATGAGCACGCCTCTCGACAGTCCTGACAGCGGGGGCCTTGCGACCCTGGATCGTGAGCTCGAGGAGCTCATCCGCGAAGAGAACATCGAGCCGGGTGACCACGAGCGCTTCTCGCACTACGTCAAGAAAGACAAGATCCTCGAGTCCGCCCTCACCGGCAAGCCGGTGCGCGCGCTCTGCGGTAAGAAGTGGACGCCGGGTCGCGACCCCGAGAAGTTCCCCGTGTGCCCGCAGTGCAAAGAGATCTACGAGTCGCTGACCAAGTAGCGGCTGAGCGACTCGCTCACCCGGGGCTCAGCCTCGGGGCGTCGCCTCGCGATACTCCGTCGCCAGGGCGGGGTCGGCCTTGCTGAGAGCGAGTGCTCGCACGGGGAGCTCTTCACGCACGCGCGCGTGATGAGCCCGCGCGGCCTCGACGCCGGCGGGGCCGAGGGCCGCGGCATCCGCCTCTCCGTCCACCATGAGCGCGACCTGCAGCGATCGTGCGTCCGGGTGCTCAGCGGCGGTGGCGAGTTCTTCGAAGCCGTCGCTGACGATGATCAGTTCCGACGTGGCCGTTCCCTGATCGAGCGTCCGGAAGGCGGCCTTACGTCCCCCGTGCGATGCCTTCTGCGTCGACGCCTTCGCGACGGCGACCCACGATCCGTCGGTGGCTTCGCGGGCGACGAGCTTGAAGACGAGACCCGCCGTCGGAACGCCCGAGCCGGTGGCGACGGAGGTGCCGACGCCGTACGCGTCGACGGGGGAGGCGGCGAGGGCCGCCAGGGCGTACTCGTCCAGGTCGCTCGTGACGGTGATCCGGGTTCCCGTGGCGCCGAGCTCGTCGAGGAGGGCGCGCACTTCGCCCGCGACGATCGGGAGGTCGCCCGAATCGATGCGGACGCCGCCGAGCTCCGTTCCCGCCACGCGGACCGCGGTGCGGACCCCCTCCGCGATGTCGTACGTGTCGATCAGCAGGGTCGTGTCGGTGCCGAGCGCCTCGATCTGGGAGCGGAACGCGTCTTCCTCGCTGTCGTGGAGAAGTGTCCACGCGTGCGCCGCGGTCCCCATGGTGGGCACGCCCCAGCGCCGGCCGGCTTCGAGATTGCTGGTCGCCGAGAAGCCGGCGATGTAGGCGGCGCGAGCGGCGGCGACCGCCGCCTCCTCGCTCGCGCGCCGCGAGCCCATCTCTGCCAGGGGGCGGTCGCCGGCGGCCACGCTCATGCGGGCCGCCGCCGTCGCGACGGCGGAGTCGTAGTTCAGGATGCTGAGGGCGAGGGTCTCCAGCACCACGGCATCGGCGAACGTGCCCTCGATCGTCAGCAGCGGTGACCCCGGGAAGTAGACCTCGCCCTCGCGGTAGCCGGTCACCGAGCCCGTGAAGCGGTAATCGGCGAGGTGGTCGATGGTCGTGGCATCCACGATCCGGTTGTCGCGCAGGAACCGGAGTTCGTCGTCGCCGAAGCGGAAGTCCCGGATGGCGTCGAGGAGTCGACCGGTGCCGGCGACGACGCCGAACCGACGACCGCCGGACAGTCGGCGACCGAACACCTCGAACACGCAGCGGCGCGCGGCGGTGCCGTCGCGGAGGGCCGCGTCGAGCATCGTGAGTTCGTAGCGGTCGGTGTGCAGGGCGGTGCTACGCGTCATGGCGTCAGCCTATTGCCGCGGTACGTCCGCGTCGGCGCGCCGCGGCGCCGTGCGAAACTCCTGAGTTCTCGATCGATTCGTGGAGCAGAACAGGAACGTCGCAGCATCGAGCCCCCATTCTCAGGAGTTTCGCCCGCGGGGCGGGCGGGCGCCGCGGCCGCGCGGCGGCCGACGGGTAGGCTGAGTCGCGATGAATGACGCGCCGATCGGGATCTTCGACTCGGGAGTCGGCGGTCTCACCGTCGCCCGGGCCGTGTCGGCACAGCTGCCGCGCGAGTCGATCCTCTACATCGGCGACACCGCCCGCTCGCCGTACGGCCCGAAGCCGATCGCCGACGTCCGCCGCTACGCGCTCGAGGTGCTCGACACGCTCGTCGAGCAGGGCGTGAAGATGCTCGTGATCGCGTGCAACACGGCATCCGCGGCGATGCTCCGCGACGCGCGCGAGCGCTACGACGTACCCGTCGTCGAGGTGATCGGCCCCGCCGTCCGCACCGCGATGTCGACCACGCGCAACGGCCGCATCGGCGTGATCGGCACCGTGGGCACGATCGGTTCGCGCGCCTATCAGGACATGCTCGAGGTCAACGAGCGCCTGACGGTCTTCGCCGAGGCCTGCCCGCGCTTCGTGGAGTTCGTCGAGGCGGGTATCACCGACTCGCCCGAGGTCCTCGCCACGGCCGAGCAGTACCTCGCTCCTCTGCGTCACGCAGGCGTCGACACGCTCGTCCTCGGCTGCACCCACTACCCCTTCCTCAAGGGAGCCATCAGCTACGTGATGGGACCCGAGGTCAGCCTCGTCTCGAGCGACAGCGAGACGGCGAAGGACGTCTATCGTCAGCTCGTCTCGCGCGACCTGCTCGCGAGTCCGGATGCCGTCCCCACCTCCCGCTACGAAGCGACCGGTTCTTCGGCCGACGACTTCGTGCGCCTGGCGCACCGCCTCATGGGCCGGGAGGTGCGCGAGGTACAGCTCGTGCAGACCGGCGCCATCGACCTGCCGCGCTGAGGCGTGGCATCCACTCCCCGTTCCTCAGGAGGACCCATGACCCGCAAAGACGGTCGCACCACCGACCAGCTCCGCCCCGTGACGATCGAGCGCGGCTGGTCCGCGCACGCCGAAGGATCGGCGCTCATCACGTTCGGGGGGACCAAGGTGCTGTGCACCGCGTCGTTCACCAACGGCGTTCCCCGCTGGCTCACCGGTAAGGGCAAGGGCTGGGTCACGGCCGAGTACGCGATGCTCCCGCGCGCGACGAACAGCCGCAACGACCGCGAGAGCATCAAGGGCAAGGTCGGCGGGCGCACGCACGAGATCTCGCGTCTGATCGGCCGCGCCCTCCGCGCCGTCGTCGACACCAAGGCCCTCGGCGAGAACACGATCGTCATCGACTGCGACGTGCTGCAGGCCGACGGGGGCACGCGCACCGCGGCGATCACCGGTGCGTACGTCGCCCTCGCGGATGCCATCGCCTGGGGTCGTGAGAAGAAGTTCATCGCGCAGCGCTCCGAGGTGCTCATCGACTCGGTGTCGGCCGTCTCGGTCGGGATCATCGACGGCGAGCCGATGCTCGACCTCGCCTACGTCGAGGACGTGCGCGCCGAGACCGACATGAACGTCGTCGTGACCGGTCGGGGCCTGTTCGTCGAGGTGCAGGGCACGGCCGAGGGTGCGCCGTTCGACAAGGCCGAGCTCGACCGTCTGCTCGAGCTGGGCGTGAACGGCTGCGCCGAGCTCCGCGGCATCCAGACCGCCGCGCTCGAGGGCTGACATGCCTCGCGTCGTTCTGGCCACGCACAACGCGCACAAGGTCGAGGAGTTCCAGGCGATCGTCGCCGCGGTGCGTCCCGACCTCGAGGTCGTCGGATACGACGGACCCGAACCCGTCGAGGACGGGGTGACCTTCGCCGCGAACGCGCTCATCAAGGCGCGCGCGGCCGCGGCGCACACGGGGCTGCCCGCTCTCGCCGACGATTCGGGTATCGCCGTCGACGTGCTCGGCGGGTCGCCCGGGGTGTTCTCGGCGTATTGGGCGGGGCACAAGAAGGACTCGACCGCCAACCTCGAGCTGCTCCTCGACCAGCTCTCCGACGTCGCCGACCCGCACCGGACGGCGCAGTTCGTCTCGGTGATCGCGCTTGTCCGGCCCGACGGCCCCGAGGACACGGTGGAGGGACGCTGGCCCGGGCGCCTGGCGACGGCGCCCGCCGGACCGGGTGGGTTCGGGTACGACCCGATCTTCATTCCCGACGGGCAGGCGTCGGGTGAGGATCGGACCGTGGGGGAGTGGTCCGCGGATGAGAAGAACGCGCAATCCCACCGCGCGCGGGCGTTCCGTCACCTCGTGCCCCTTTTGGAGACACTCTGACCGTGTAGGAAGGAAGCGTGAAGCCGCTCCCGTCGGTATCGATCATCGTGCCCGCCTTCAACGAGGAGGCGGTGATCGCGCAGTGTCTCGAAGCGATCGTCCGGCAGACGGTGCCCGCCACCGAGGTGCTCGTCGTCGACAACCGCTCGACGGACGACACGCGAGCCGTGGTCGAGCGGTTCATCGCGGAGCACCCGCGTTCCGGCATCCGTCTCCTGCGTCAGGACGAGCGGCAGGGCCTGGTGCCGACCCGGAACCTGGGAATGGATGCCGCGACCGGCGACGTCCTCGGACGCATCGACGCCGACACCGCGATCAAGCCCGACTGGGTCGCTCAGGTGTCGCGGGTGTTCGCGTCGGGCGAGGTCGACGCCGCCTCGGGTCCGGTCGAGTACTACGACCTGCCGCTCCGGGCGATCGGTCAGCAGGTCGACGATGCGTTCCGTCGCCTCCAGGTGCGTCTGGCGGGGGACTTCGTCTTCCTCTTCGGCAGCAACATGGCCGTGCGGGCGGACGCCTGGCACGACGTGCGAGAGCACCTCTGCGACGACCAAGAAGACATCATGCACGAAGACCTCGACATCGCCGTGCACCTCGCTCTCTCCGGCCGCCGCATCGGGTACTTCTCGAACATGGTGGCCGGCATCGGAGCGCGGCGTCTCGACGACCGGCCCCGCGATTTCCGCCGCTACATCGATCGTTTCGAGAACACGTACTCGGCTCACGGCATCCGTGACATGCGTCTGCGCGCGCCGATGGCGATCTTCCTCGGGGTGTATCCCGCGTTGCACGCGCACCGGCGCATCCAGGCGCAGCTCGCGGGTCTGCGGCGCTGAGCCGTCGAGAGCGACACCCGTTCTCATTCCCGACTACCGCGAAAACACGCGGGTGATCGCGCCCCCCACCTAGCCTGGAGCTATGCACGATCACGCTCCCGCCGGTGGCATCCGCGATGCCAGCAACCGGCGTCTGCTCGCCACCGCCCTGACGCTCACCGCGTCGGTGATGGTCGTGCAGATCGTCGGCGCGATCCTGTCGGGCTCCCTCGCGCTGCTCGCCGACGCCGCGCACATGTTCACTGACGCCGCGGCGCTGGTCGTCGCCCTCGTCGCGACGGCGATCGCCTCGCGCCCCGCGGACGACCGCCGCACCTTCGGGTATCAGCGCGCCGAGGTCCTCGGGGCGCTCGCGAACGGCGTGATCCTGATCGTCCTGTGCGCCTGGGTCGGGATCGAGGCCGTCCAGAGGCTCCTCACCCCCGCCGAGGCCGAGGTCGAGGGCGGTTTGATGCTCGTCGTGGCCGCGGTCGGCATGGTCGCGAACGCGATCTCGATGTGGCTGCTCGGCCGAGCGCAGAAGCGGAGCATCAACGTCCGCGGCGCGTACCTCGAGGTCCTCGGCGACCTCGTGGGGTCCATCGCGGTGATCATCGCGGCGATCGTGATCGTCACGACCGGTTTCACACGAGCGGATGCCATCGCCTCGCTGCTCATCGCAATCCTCATCGTCCCCCGGGCCTTCGGCCTGCTGCGCGAGGTGGTCGTCGTGCTGACCGAGTCGGCGCCCGTCGACGTCCAGGTGGCGGAGATCCGTCAGCATCTGCGCGACACCGACGGTGTCGTGGACGTCCACGACGTCCACGTGTGGCAGCTCACGCGCGGGGCGCCGGTCTTCAGCGCCCACGTGATCGTCGAGGACGCGGCGTTGACCGACGGGCGCGCGGCGCGCATCCTCGAGTCGTTGCAGGGGTGTCTGGCCGACCACTTCGATGTGGAGCACTCGACCTTTCAACTCGAGCCGGCGGGCCACGTCGAGCACGATTCGCGTCACGCGTAGAACGCGCACGCGCGGCCACGGTGGCTTCGGCGGGCTCAGCCACCTCGCTGTGGGCCGGGTTCCGGTGGCTTCGACGGGCTCAGCCACCTCTCCGCGGAAGGGCCCTTGCGCCTGTCGAAAGGGTCAGCGACCTCCCGCGGCGGAGGTCCCTGAGCCTGTCGAAGGGTCCGGTACCCCCTTTCAGCCCTCCCGCGCCACCTCATCCGGGCTCTTGTCCGGCCGCAGCCCGCGCCAGCGGGCCTGGCGCAGGATGCCGTCCGGAGTGAACTCCGCGAACTCCACCTCGGCGACGAGTTGCGGTCGAACCCAGATCGCATCCCGGGCGTCGGCCGCCGGCACGCCCACGAACGGGTCGGTGTCGCTCCCGAGCGGTCCGAGGAGCTCGCTCAACCGACCGAGGGTCTGCTCCGTGAAGCCCGATCCGACGCGACCCGCGTAGCGAAGCCCGTCCGCGCTCGGCACGCCCACGAGCAGCGAGCCGATCGTGCCGCGGCGATTGCCCTTGCCCGGACGCACTCCACCGATCACGACCTCCTGCGTCCGGGTGTGCTTGACCTTGAGCCACTGCTCCGATCGTTCGCCGTGGCGGTACGTCGATCGCGGGTCTTTCACCACGACCCCCTCGAGGCCGAATCGGCCGCTCGTCGCGACAGCGGCATCCACGTCGTCGAACACCGGTGGAACGACGATCGGAGGCCGGGCGTCTCGCGTGAGCCCCTCCAGGATGCCGCGGCGTTCGGCGAGCGGCAGGGCCGAGACGTCGCGCCGGTCCGCGGCGAGCACGTCGAACAGGTACAGCTGTACGGGGGTGCGGTGCGCCTCGCGCTCGATCTCGCGTGGTTGGGCGAGGTTCATCCGCTTCTGCAGCAGCGGGAAGCTCGGCCGCCCCTGCGCGTCGAGGGCGACGATCTCGCCGTCGAGAACCGCGGCGTCGGGTCCGAGGCCGAGGTCGACGGCGGTGAGGTCGGGGTACGTCGCGGTGAGGTCGTTGCCGTTGCGTGAGCGCAAGCGCAGGCGATGGCCGTCCCAGAGGCCGATCCCGCGGATGCCGTCCCACTTCATCTCCACCCACGCGCGGTCCCACCGCTCGGCTGCGGCGCGGGCGATTCCGGGTGTCGCGGACACCGCCAGCATAGGGCGGAGATCCGCCGCGGCCGGCAGGGACGGTTCCGAACGATCTGCGCCGCCCCCGCCGTGGTCGAGGGGCACGACGGGCTCGCCCTCGCTCTGCGGCCGGCCCGTGGCATCCGTCTTCATGCGGTGAAGCAGCCACTGCGACTTCTCGCCGCGCCCCTCCGTGCGGATCAGCGCGAGGCGCACCCGGCCGAGGGGACCGTCGTCGCGGCCCTGAAGGGTGGCGATCACCTCGTCGTCACGCCACTTCTCGAGCTCGTAGGTGCCCGTGTCCCAGACGGTCATGATGCCCGCGCCGTACTCGCCGCGGGGGATCTCGCCGGCGAAGTCGAGGTACTGCATCGGGTGGTCCTCGGTCATGACGGCGAGGCTGTTCTTCGCCGTCGTCGGTGGAACGCCCTTGGGGACGGCCCAACTGACGAGCACGCCGTCGTGTTCGAGCCGCAGATCCCAGTGCAGGCGCGAGGCGTGGTGCTCCTGGATGACGAAGCGGGGGAGTCCCTCCGCCGCGGGCTCTGCGTGCGGGGCGTCCGGGACGGGTTCGGGGGTCCGGGCCGCCGTGCGCTTGGAGATGTACGAGCGCAGGGGTCCGGCGTCGCGTTCGACCGCTGCGAGCGGATCGCCCGTGCGTTCGAGAACCTCGGTGAAGAGCAGGTGTCGGAGCCCCGGATCGTCCAGTTCTTCCCACGTGCGCGGAGCGGCGACCGTCGGCTGGGCGCGTCCGCGGAGCGAGTAGGGCGCGATGGTCGTCTTCGACCCGTTGTTCTGGCTCCAGTCGATGAACACCTTCCCCGGACGTGCTGCCTTCGACATCTGGCTCACGACGAGGTCGGGGTGGTCGGCCTCGATCGCCCGCGCGAGCTCCTTCGCGATCGCGCTGGCCGCCTCACTCGTCGGTCGACCGTCGAGGTGGGCGTAGAGGTGGATCCCCTTGCTGCCGCTGGTGACCGGCAGAGGGTCGATACCCATGTCGTTCAGGATCGCTCTCGCCCACCGGGCGACCTCGGCGCACTCGGCGAGACCGACGCCGGGACCGGGATCGAGATCGAGCACCAGCCGGTCGGGGTTCTGTCGTTCGCCCTCGGGCGAGAACCGCCATTGCGGCACGTGCAGCTCAAGACTCGCGACCTGCGCGAGATAGACGAGCGTGGGGAGGTCGTCGACGAGGGGGTAGTCCTTCGCGCCCGACGAGTGGTCGATGGGAAAGCGGCGCACCCACGCGGGAGCGCCGGGCTCGAGGGCTTTCGCGAAGAACGGTTCAGCCGGATCGGCCTCCGTGCCCACGCCATCCGGCCAGCGTTTGCGGGTGACGGGCCGTCCGGAGACGTGGGGGAGCAGGCGCGCGGCGATGCGCGAGTAGTAGTCGATCACCTCGCCCTTGGTCGTCCCGGTCTCGGGGTAGAGCACCTTGTCGAGATTCGACAGGCGTAGGCGATGCCCGCCGATCCGCACCGTCTGCTCCGCCATCGCCCCAGCGTAGAGCGAGGGGGGAGCCGGATGCCGAGGGGGTTGCGGCGGCCGCGGGTGCCGGTGGCTTCGACGGGCTCAGCCACCTTGCGCGCGCGCGCCTCAGCGTG
>NZ_JARHXC010000115.1:0-24889 GCF_029222405.1 Microbacterium sp. Kw_RZR3
CGAGGACGGCGACCCGCGTCGCCGTCACCCGCAGTCCGGCACCGCGGATGAGGGCATCCGCGGTGGCATCCGTCCGATCGTCGAGCACGACCCTACTCTAGCTTCTTTTGAGTAAATCAAAAGTGACACGCGGAGAAACGAACGGATGCCGTCAGCCCGCGGTGAGCGTCGGAGTCCCCGCCTCGTACTCGGTCAGGTCGCCCGTCTCGCCCGCGCGCGCGGCTCGCTTGCCGACCCACAGCATGTAGAAGAGAAAAACTCCGAGCGCCACCGCACCGATCGCGATCTTCACCTGCCACGGCCAATCGCGCGGCGTGACGAACCCCTCGACGACCCCCGAGAGGGCGAGGGCGAAGATCAGGCCGACCGCGACCGTGGCCAGGGAACGACCCTCGGCCGCCAGCGCGGCGCCGCGCGTGCGTCGGCCGGGAGCGACCCACGCCCAGAAGATCTGCAGGCCCGCGGCCCCCGCGACGAAGATCGCCGTGAGCTCGAGGAGGCCGTGCGGGAGGATGAACTGGAAGAACACGTCGGCGCGGTCGAAGGCGATCATGACCGCGGCCGATTGCCCCACCCCGATCGCGTTCTGCATCATCGCCATCAGCGGCCAGATGCCCGTGACGCCGAACAGCACGCACTGCGCGGCGATCCAGGCGTTGTTCGTCCACACCGACCCCGCGAAGATCGCGTTGGGGTTCTCACGGTAGTAGTTCACGAACTGCTCGTCGGCGTAGTTCTGCAGCTCGCTGCGGCTTCCGAGGGCGGCGACCGTCGCGGGGTCGCCCGAGATCCACAGGGCCACCATCGTCGCGACGATGACGAAGCCGACGGCGACGACCAACGTCGTCCACCGCACGCGATACAGCGCGGCCGGCAACTGCAGGAGGAAGAAGCGGGGCATCTGCTTCAACACGTTCTCGCGCACACCGGTCAGCCGCAGGCGCGTGCGCGCCAGCAGGATCGAGACGTAGTCGCCCTGGGGCGTACGTCCGGCGGAAGTCTTGATATCGGCGAGATCAGCGGATGCCGCGCGGTACCGCGTGACGAGCTCGTTGACCTCGCGGCCGCTCAGGCGTCGTGTGCGCCCCAGTTCGTCCAGACGCGCCCATTCCTCGCGGCGAGCGGCCGTGAGGGCGTCGAGGTCCATGTGATCAACTGTACGCATGGCTTCGTCGACGGCATCCTCACGGACCGGAGTCCGTGCGCCCGCGGCGCGCGGTGTCACGCTCGTCGACACCGCCTCCGAGGAGATCCTGACCGGCGAGGCCGTCGCCCTCGACGTGCAACCGCTCGGATTCTTCCTGCGGGCCCTCGGCTGCCTGATCGACATGATCGTCGGCGTCGTACTGCTGATCGGCGGCGGCCTGCTGCTCGTTACCATGGCGGCATCCGGGACCCTTCCGGACAGCGCCCTGCGGATCGCCGTGATCACGCTCATCGTGCTCGTGCTCGTCGTCCTCCCCACCGCCGTCGAGACGCTGTCACGCGGACGCAGCCTCGGCCGACTCGTCGTGGGTGGGCGGATCGTGCGCGTGGACGGCGGCGCCGCGGGTTTCCGCGCGGCGTTCATCCGCGCGCTGATCGGCGTCCTCGAGCTGTGGCTGACCCTCGGCGGGATCGCCGCGGTCGTCGGGATGTTCACTCCGCGCGCGCAGCGCCTCGGCGACCTCGTCGCGGGCACGGCGAGCGAGCGGACCCGCACGCGGCCCCTCCCCCCTCCCGCCCCGGGGATTCCGGCAGGGTGGGAGTCGTGGGAGCAGGTGGCCGATGTCTCGCGCCTGCCCGATCGCCTCGCCGCCCGCGTGTCGCAGTTCGTCCGGGGGGCTGACGCGCTCGATCCGGCCGCGCGGGTCCGTCTCGCGTCCGCGCTGGCCGATGCGGTCGCCCCGTTCGTTTCGCCGCGGCCGCCTGCCGAGCCCGAGGCGTTCGTCCGCGCCGTCGCCGCCGTGCGGCGCGATCGCGAGTACCGGGCGCTCGTGATCGAGCGCGAGCGGGCAGCGGCGCTCACCGACCGCTGAGAAGCGTCAGGTCCGAAGCGTCTCGTGGCGCACGACGACCCAGCCGCGCGGCACCGAGAGCCGGTCGGCGTGGATCGCACAGAGGTCGTGGGCGTGCGGGTCGTCGACGCGTCCCAGCGGGCCCAGCGCGGCCATCTGGTCGCCGTAATCGTAGGTGAGCGTGCTCATCGCCTCGCGGGCGCATCCCACCTTCGAGCAGAGTCTGTCGCGCATCGCGGGCAACACTAGCCCGCCGCCACCCCGGCGCCGACGCGCCGCGCCGTCGTGAGCCCACCCCGACCGAGGGTCACGCCGTCCCGGACGAACGTAGGATGGGCGCATGGTGCGTCGACGAACCCGCGAAGCCCGGCCGGTCGCCCGCCCCTCCCGCCATGGCCGACACGGCCGCGAGAACCGCAGTCCGGTCGTTCGTCCGCCGCTCCCCCCGATCGACACGAGGGTCGAACGCTTCGACGTCGCCGTCGGCGCCGCGGCGGAGTTCCTCCGCTCCGCCTGGAGCGAGCTGCGGGAGGTCTCGTTCGAGATCGGCATCATGCCCCCGGCCGCCACCGATGGCATCCCTCGATGGACGGTTCTGCGCGATGAGAAGCGCATCATCCTCTACCGCGTGCCGATCGAGCGGCTCGGTCACCCTCATCACGACGACGACCTGCACCGCCGGATGATGATCGAGGGTGCCGTCTTCCGCGCCGCCGCCGAGTACCTCGACCGCGACCCGTGGGATCTCGGCCCCGAGCGCTTCCGCTACTTCTGACCCGGCGTGGCCGCGCGCTCCGCGTGCCGCCGCGGGCCCCGCGCGCGCCGGACCACGCGTCCCCGCGCTGTCCCCAGGAACCCGCGCCGGACTGGCTCCCCATGCCCGCGCGTGCTCGGCGCTGACCGGCCCACCCTCACGCATAAACGCGATTCGCGCACAGAAACACATGCTCCTCGCGTTTATGCGAGTGGATCGCGTTTATGGTCGCCCGCCACGATGCCGACGCGCTCGAAGGCGGGAGACCCGCACGGCGCCGGGAACACCGGGGCGCCCGCCGACACAGCCTCAGCGGCAGCGGTACCCGCCGCGCCCGGCACCCCGCCCTTGAGGCCGACGCGCTCCCTGTTGGAGCCGCCCCTCTTGCATAAACGCGATTCGCTCACGAAAACACGTGCTCCTCGCGTTTATGCGAGTGGATCGCGTTTATGCGCGCGGGCCGCGACGCAACCAGCGCGCACCGCCGCCCCGCCGCGCGCAACCACGCCGCGCGCAACCGCGGAACGCCAGACCTACGGCAGGACGGTCACCGCCGACTCGGCGGTGTTCGCCGGCCACAGCGGGTACCCCGCGAGAGCGCCGGTCGACGAGTACGTCACCGCGCCCCGCACGGGAGTGCTGGCCTCGAGCGTGTAGACGCCCGCGGCGACCGCGGTCGAGACGCTACCCCCGTCGGGCACGGCGAGGGTCAGCGGTGCACTGCCGTCGGTCGGGGTGAGTGTGACCGTGGCGTCGCCCCCGCCGGCATCCGTCGTGAGCACGAGCGCGCCACCGGCGCCCGCCGCCACCGCCACCGCGCTGGAGACCGCGATCCGGGGGGCGGGGCTGTACCACGCGAAGTCGGCGCCCTGGCCGAACCCCGTGGTCGACCACGCGCCGGCGACCACGGGCTGATCGGCGGTGATGTCGACCGTGTACGCCCCGAGGTCCACCCCCGACAGGTCGAGCGAGGTCGGCTTGCCCGCCTCGAGCGGGACGGTGCGCGGCGTGCCCGGGGTCGCCGTGCCCACCGGGATGAGGGTCACGGTCGCGGTGGCTGCGGAACCGGGGGCGAGCAGCCGCAGAACGGTGCCTGCGTCGCCGCCGCCCGCCGTCAGGATCTGCACGCCGGGGATGACCAGGTGCGTATCCGCCTGGGCCGAGGGGGCGGCCTGGTCGACGCCGCCCGGGAGGAGCAGACGCGTGAGGCTCGCCTGCAGCGAGGCGTGCACGGGGGCACCCGACGCCGTGACGCGCACGACGGGGCTTTCTTCGCCGAGCAGAAGGCCGGCCAACGGCACCACGCGCTGCGTACCCGGCGCCACGACGAGGTTGCTGCCACCCGGGGGCGTCGACACGCCCTGCGCTCCATAGACGGACAGCTGCACGGTCGCGGGCACATCGCCCGGATTGCCCAAGACGACGAGGTCGTTCGCCCCGGTCGTCGTCGCGCCGGCGACCAGCCAGGACTCGGCCAGCGGAGGGCGGCACGCGGATGCCGCGAAGCCGATGAGGTCTTCCGAGGTCGCCGTCGCGGAGCCCGCGGCGGCGAGCGGCGCGGGCGCCCCGCCGAGAGGTTGGGCGCGAAGCGCCGTCGCATCACCCGAGCCGTCGCCGGTGGATCCGGTCAGCGCGCTGTCGACTGCGCCGCTGTCAGCCGGTCCGCTCAGGACCTGCTGGGGCGCGGCCGCGCTGAGTGCACCCGCCTGTTCGGCACTGCGCCCGAGCGCCAGCAGCGGACCGTCGCACGCGAGCACGGTGTCGGACGCGGCGGGCGTGGCCTCGATGCGGACGGGGCTCGCGGTGAGCGTCGGCCAGGGCGCGGCGATCCCGGCCACCGTTCCGACCACGACCGCACCGGCCACGACGGATCCGGCGACGACGCGGGCGCTGGTCGTCGCCCAGCGGACGAGTCGGCGGTCGCTGCTCATCGGCTTCCTCCCGGGTTCGGGCCCACGATGCGGGGCGTGCGGCGCGCGACCCGGCGGGAGGCGCTGGTGGGCACGGCCAGCAGCAGGGCGACCAGGAGGACGCCCAGCGACCCGAAGGTCACGAGGCTCTGCACGCGCGCCTGGTGGTCGTCGAGCGGCGCACGGGGCTGCACGGGCGCGGTCACTCGCCACAGGTCGCCGCGCGAGGTGGTGCCGACGCCGTCGAGCGCGTCGCGCTGGTCGAGCGACGTCGCGGCCGCGAGGCGCGCACCGCGGATGACGTCGTTCTCGCCGGCCGAGGCGGACTGGAGCAGGACGAATCCGATCCCCCGCTCCCCCAGACGCTCGATGACGTCGTCCGACGAGGGGGTCGTGAGATCGGCGGCCAACGCGGCGAGCTCGCGGTCGGCGGGCTGCGCCTCGATGCGCGTGGCCTGGACCGTGCTCTGCCCGCCCACGGTGGCGCTCCCGCCCCACACGACGTCCACGCGCAGACCGTCGGCGCGCGGGTCGAGCACGATCGTGCCGATCGCGGTCGAGCCTCGTCCTTCCGCCGCGACAAAAGCCGGAAGCGTCGAGGTCGGGCCGTTCGTGAGCACGGAGCGCGGGTGCGACTGATCCAGGGATGCCGTGAGCGCGGGGCTCACGGCGACGAGCAGGGCCGCGAGAGTCACGAGAGCGCCGATCGGCCGGAGCACGCGCACGCGTTCGACGATCCCGGCATCCAGAGCCACCATCGCACTGCCGACCACGCCCAGCCACGCGAGGCTGAGGCCCGCACCGGGCCAGAGCGGCACCGCCGTGCCGTGGTCGAAGGAGACGGCCACCCCGACCGCCGCGAAAGCCGTCGCGAGGCCCACGGCCGCGATGATCAGCAGGGCGGATGCCGTCACCCAACGCGGGGTGAGGACAGCCAGCAGAGCGAGGACGGCGAGCGGCGCGATCAGCAGCCCGACCCACCAGACGGGGCCGTCGATGACGCTCGCCCATCCGCCGGGATCCGAGCTGGGAAAGCCCGCGGCGAGGAGCGCGCGCCCCAGCGGGTCGGCCGAGACCTCGTTGCCCGCGTAGGGGATGCCGGGGTCGGCGAGCAGCCCCCAGGGATTCCCGGTGCGCACCTGCGTCCACACGAGGGGCGCGAACACCACGATCGAGGGCACCACGAGCCAGACGACGCGCGCCACCCCGCGTCCGGCGACGAGAGCCACGACCACGAGGGCCGCGGACCACAGCACCACGACCGCGGGGGCGAGCGACGGCGCGCACGCCAGCACGAGCACGAGCAGAACGGATGCCGCTCCCGCCGGCGCCCAGGCCCGGTGGGCGACGCTCGCGGCGTAGAAGAACCAGGGCAGGAGCAGGTGGGCGATCAGGGCGGCGGGACGACCCTCCACGATCGCGGCGAGGAACGTCGGGGCGAGCGCCCACGCGACCGCGGCGGTGATGCGCAGCAGCGACGACTCGGTGACGCGCGTCGCGGCGAACCACCCGCCGAGGACGGCGAGCGGGAGCGCGAGAACCCAGAGGACGACGAGGGCGCGAGAGGGATCGCCGGGTGACAGCGTGCCGATGACCGCGATGATCGCGGAGAACGGATCGGCCGGGCCGATGGCATCCAGGCCCAGGGGGCGCTCGCCCCATGCGGCGTCCTGCCACAGCTGCACGACCGTGGCACGCAGGGGCGCGAGAGCGCCGCCTCCCAGCACGGGCCAGGCCAGCAGCGGGAAGAAGAGCGCGGCCGAGACCGCGAGGGCGCCGAGCACGGCCCACGCGCCTCCGCCGACGAAGAAGCGCAGTTCGGGGCGGACCGGGGCGTCGGTGACACCGCCGTCCGCGGCCTCCCACCGCAGCCGCATCTCGGAGCGCGAGACGCGCAGGGGGGCGATGCGGGACCAGCCGACCGAGCGGACGGCGCGGATCCGGCGCCGCGCGCGCGCCACCGCCGCGATGCGGGCCATGACGAGGATCGTCGCACCCCACTCGGGGAGGACGCGGTAGGGCACCTTCCCGATGAGGTGGAGGATCGTGCGCCACAGCGCCAGCGGGAGGAAAGACAGCCAGTGCAACGGGACGGCCGCCGCCGGTGCGTAGACGAGACGGCGGTGCAGCTGCGCGGTCCGCTCCGCGAAGGCGCGGCGGCGCGCGCGGCGGCGACCGCGGGCCATGGCCGCGACGCCGTCCCCGGCGACCGCGACGCGCGCCGCGGGGACGAGGGAGACACGGTCGCCGGCCAGGCGGGCGCGGACACCCAGGTCGACGCCTTCGTCGGCACCGCCGAGGGCGGGGTCGAGACCGCCCAGGGCCGTCCAGGACTCGCGGCGGATCAGCAGTCCGCGGACGTCCGCACCGAGGACGTCGGCGTCGCCGTCGTGCTGGCCCTGGTCGAACTCGCCCGCCGCGAGCTCGACCGTGCGCCCGTAGCGCGTGAGGCTGATACCGAGGGAGACGATCCCGTCCGGCTCGTCCCAGCGGACGAGCTTGGGAGCCGCGACCGCGAGTGACGGCGAGAGCTCGAGCGCCCCCGCGAGCCGGACGAGGGCGTCGGATTCGGGGGCGGTGTCCTGGGCGAGGAGCCAGACCGCGTCGCCGGTGAGCCGGGGGGTGGCCAGGGCGGTGGCGACGGCGAACGGAGTTCCGGCCGAGGCGGTGATGACGCCTTCGGCACCGGATGACGCGGCCAGTTGGGTCAGCTCGGGATCGGCCCCGCACAGCACGATGGTGAGCGCATCGACGGGTCGGCTCTGCGCGGAGATCGCCGCGAGCGTGCGCTTCAGATGGTGCGCGGCGGGAGTCCGGCCCTCGGGGCGGACGACGAGAATGGCGTGAACACGGGCGGGCATGGCGCAGTCAGCCTAAGCGCGCTCCCGCACGTTCGCGGACGCCGCGCCGGGGTGAGGGCGATCGCCCGGAAAGGACCGTCGCGTCGGACGACGGATCAGGCGCGGCGCTTCAGCTTGCGACGCTCGCGCTCGCTGAGACCGCCCCAGATGCCGAAGCGCTCGTCGTTCTGGAGGGCGTACTCGAGGCACTCGGACTTGACGTCGCACGAGGTGCAGATGCGCTTCGCGTCGCGCGTGGAGCCGCCCTTCTCGGGGAAGAACGCCTCGGGGTCGGTCTGCGCGCAGAGCGCATCGGTCTGCCACGCGAGCGTGTTCTCTTCGACGGCGTCGATGTCGCGACGGACTCCGGGGACACCGAGGTCGACCGGATCGACGAACCAGTTGTCCGGAACACCGGACCGGTACTGCGACGTCATGTCGTCCTCCCCCACAGTCGAGCCCTCGTGACGCGGATTCGCGTACGAGTAATTACACCTGTGTCATTCGGATTGGTCAAGTCGCGGATCGTAAACCCTCAAGGCAGACCTGAACCTTCACGCGGGCCGTCGGCGTGTCGCGGCTCACTCCCCCGGCATCGCGACGAACACCTCGCCGCCGCTCACGACGAGGGGACCTTCGTCCGCCGTGGCGAGAGCCGCCTGGCCGGGCGCGAGCGCGACGCTCGTCCCGGACGCGCCGGTGACGGTCGCCTCCCCCGACACGCCCACCGCGATCGAGACACCGCGCAGGGTGACCCGCGCCGGTGCCGCCGACGGCGCGACGTGCGCGAGGGCGAGGTCGGCGATGCCCGGGGCGAAGAGTTCGACACCGGAGTCGTCCGCTCGCGGTTCCAGGCGCGGCGGCGCCGCCGGGCGGAAGTCGACGAGGCCGAGCAGCTCGGCGACGTCGATGTGCTTGGGCGTCAGGCCTCCGCGCAGGACGTTGTCGCTCGCGGCCATGATCTCCACCCCCAGGCCCGCCACGTACGCGTGGAGCACGCCGGCCGGAACGAAGATCGCCTCGCCGCGGCGCAGCTCGACGAGGTTCATGAGCAGAGCCACGACGATGCCGGGGTCGCCCGGGTACTCGGCGCGGAGGTGGCGGACGAGGGCCGCCTCGGCGGCGAACTCCGGGGAGATCACGGATGCCGCGGCCTCGACGATCTGCTCGATCTGCGGCGTGCTCGCTTCGCCGAGCGCCCAGCCGATCGCCCCGCGCAGGGCCGAGGCCGGGTCGACGTCGGCGAGGCGCTGCCGGAGCACCCGGACGCCCTCGTCGTCGCCGAGAGCGTCGACGAGGCGCCGCGTCTGATCGAGGTCGCGCAAGCCGGCGAGAGCGGTGAAGGTGTCGCTGAGGGCGACGATGACCTCGGGCTTGTGGTTGTCGTCCTTGTAGTTGCGCGAGCCGGCGTCGCGCGCGACGCCCGCGGCCTCCTCGCGGGCGAAGCCCTCGACCGCCTGGTCTTTCGAGGGGTGAACCTGGATCGAGAGCGGGGAGCCCGCGGCGAGCAGCTTCAGCAGGTACGGCAGTCGCTCGGGGGCGCCGGGCGTCGTGGGAAGCCACTCGTCGAGAGTGCGCCCCGAGCCGTCGAGCACCTGAGCGGGCGAACCGGGGTGATCGCCGAACCACACCTCCGCTTCGGGGGCGCCCGTGGGGACGCGCCCCTCGAGCTCGGCGAGGAGGGTCGGGCTTCCCCAGGCGTAGTCACGGGGAGTGTTCGAGAGGGCAACCAGCACGGGCGAAAGCCTAGCGTTCCGGCCCGTCGTCGATCGGACCCGGACGGTAGCCTGAGTCCACCATGGTCATGTACACGAACCACCCGGTCTCGGCGCCGCCCTCGGCTCCCGTCCGCGAGACCACCGGGCACCTGCTGCTGCGGGCGTGGTGCGTGTTCGTCATCGTCCTCGCGCTCGGCGGTGTCGGTCTCGTCAACGCCGTGGGCCCGGTGGTCAGCACCGTGATCGTCATCGCGACGGCGGTGGTCTCGGCCGTCGTGTGGATCGTCGTCCGCCCGCCCGTGGCCTGGCGCCGGCTCCCCTGGCTCGCGTTCGGGTACGTCGCGTGGGCGTTCCTCTCCGTCCTCTGGAGCGCCTGGCCCGCGGCATCCGTCCTCACTCTCCTGCTGCTCGGGATCACGACCTTCCAGGGGCTGTTCGTCGGTGCGGTCCTCACGTGGCGCGACGTCGTGCGCGCGGTGGCATCGGCGGCGAAGTGGATCGTCGGTCTGTCGCTGCTGTTCGAGCTCGCTGTCTCCGTGGTCGTGCGCGGACCGATCCTGCCGGGCTTCGCGCTGCCGGCCTCGCGCATGGACCCCATCGTCTACTGGTCGCGCGACAACCTCTTCGACGGCGGACGCATCCAGGGCATCTTCGGCAACGCGAACCTGCTGGCATCCGTGATGCTCGTGGCGATCATCGTGTTCGCGATCCGCTTCGCCGCCGGCGCTCCCCGTCGCCTGTGGCTGCTCGGCTGGATTGTGGTCGCCGGGTTCCTCTTCGTCCGCGCGGGGTCGGCGACCGCCCTCGTCTCGGCGGCCTTCGTGGCGCTGGTGCTGGCGACCGTCCTGGTGATGCGCACCGCGCGACGTCCCGGCGAGCGCACGCGGTGGTACGTCCTCTACGCCCTCGTGGGGCTCGGCGGCGGCGCGGCCCTGTGGTTCGGCCGCGACACGGTGTTCGGACTGCTGGGGCGCGGGGCCGACCTCACCGGCCGCGAGGGCATCTGGGCTGACGTGCTCGCCCGCGCGGCTGAGCGTCCGTTCACCGGCTGGGGCTTCTCGACACCCTGGATCGCCTCGGAGCCGCTCATCGACGGCTGGATCGTCGACCACGGCCAGACGGTCGTCCAGGCGCACAGTGTGTGGATCGACGTGTTCTTCCAGCTCGGCGGCGTGGGGATCGTCCTGCTCGCGCTCGTCTACCTCGCCTATCTGTGGCGCTCGTGGTTCTTCGCGATCGATCGCCCGCGGTGGGATCTGCGGGCCGATCGCCCGTACTCGCCCCTCACCCTCCTGCCGACCCTCATCGGGGCGCTTCTCGTGGTGCAGGGGCTGACCGAGTCGGGGCCGCTGCTCCTGTGGGGCTGGATGTTCGTGGTGCTCTTCGGAGCGAAGATCAAGCAGGCGCCCCTGGTCGGCGTCGGCCCCGCCGAGCAGAGCATCGCGATCGAGCGCGGCGAGCCCCAGAGCCACGGATCGTGAGGGCGGCGCCCGCCCTGCTCGCCTCGGCGGGCTTCGCGCGAGCTTTCACCCTCACGGTCTTCGCGGCCGTCTTCGGCTCGACCGCCATCCGCGGGGTGTCCGGCGACGTGACCCTCGCGACGATCGTGTGCGGATTGTGCGCCCTCGGCGTGGGAGTGCTCGTCGTTCGACGGCGCGAGATCGAACTCGTCCGCCTCGCCCCCACGACCCTCGTCCTCTTTCTGGTGTGGGCCGGCGCGAGCGTCCTCTGGAGCGCGGATCCCCTCTCGAGTCTCGGCGGGTGGGCCGAGCTGGTCGCGGTGTCGTTCCTCGCCGTGGTGATCGGGCACGTGCGCGACGCCCTGCAGACGGTGCGCGCCCTGGGAGACGTGCTCCGGTGGCTCCTCGGCGCCTCGCTCGCGCTCGAGATCCTCAGCGGCATCCTGCTCGACCTTCCGATCCCGTTCCTGGGGATCCAAGGCGACATCGCCTCGCTCGGCCCCGTACAGGGGCTGTTCGGCACGCGCAACGTGCTCGGCTTCGTCACCGTCATCGCCCTCATCACCTTCCTCGTGGAGTACCGCACGCAGTCGGTGCGCGCGGGGACGGCGATCGCCTCGGTCGTCCTGGCCGGATCGCTCGCCACGCTGAGCGGCTCGCCCACGGTGATCGCGGTGGCCGTGACCACCGGTGCCGCGACCCTCGCGCTCACGCTCGTGCGTCGCCTCTCGGCACCTCGCCGCCCTCTCGCGCAGCTCATCCTCGGCGTCGGCGTGATCGCGGCCGTGGCGACCGGCTACGGCATGCGCGACACGTTCGTGGCAATGGCCGACGCGCGCGCCGACTTCTCGCTGCGCACCGACCTGTGGTCTCGCCTGCTGACCTACGTGGCCTACCGGCCGGTCGAGGGTTTCGGCTGGTTCGGGGCGTGGTCGCCCGATTCGTTCCCGTTCGCGTCGCTCAACTTCGCCCTCGGCGAGCAGCACACCTCGGCGCTCGACGCCTACCTCGACGTGCTGCTGCAGCTGGGCTGGGTCGGACTCCTGCTGTTCCTGACCCTCGGCGCCCTCGCCCTCGCCCGGGGCTGGCTGGTTGCGACCGAGAGACGTTCGACCGTGCACGCGTGGGGCCCGCTGACCCTCGTCGCGCTGCTGACCTTCTCGCTGTTCGAGAGCTTCACCCTCTCCGGCGCGGGGCTGCTCCTGCTGGTCGTCTGCGCGGTGCGGGCCGGGCAGTCGCGCTCCTGGCGCGAGAGCCTCGGACTCCGGATGCCGCCGGCCCCCGCGCCGCACGAGGGGCCGGGCGTTCAGGGCCCGCCCACCGCTGCCGGGTAGACTCCGGGTCGGCCGCCCGACGGCCTGCGCCTTCGACGAAAGACCCTTCGTGACGTACACCCTGCAGAACGCCGTGCTCCCGCTCGACCGCGACCCCGACCTTCTCCCCCTGTACGTCGACCCCGAGACGTGGTCGACGATCGATGAGGAGCCGGTGCGCGTGACCAACGTCGCCCAGTTGAGCAACGTGCTCGACCGCCACCGCGCCCGCATCGTGGCGGGGCGCCGCGTCTCGTTCGGCACGTACTTCAACGCTTTCCCCGCGTCGTACTGGCAGCACTGGACCGCGGTCCGCCGGGTGCGCCTGACCGTGCACACCTCGGGTGACGCGACGATCCTCGTCTACCGCTCGAACGGAGCCGGGACGAAGCAGCGCATCGAGACCCGTGAGGTCCGCGGTGATTCCGCCGAGACCGCGTTCGAGCTCGTCCTCGACCAGTACAGCGACGGGGGCTGGATCTGGTTCGACGTCGCCGCCGACCGCTCGGACGCGATGTTCGAGGGCGCGACGTGGACGACCGACGAAGAGCCGGTGCGCGCGGGCAAGGCCAGCATCGGCATCACGACATACAACAAGCCCGACTACTGCGTGAACACGCTGCAGGCCCTCGCCGACGCCCCCGACGTGCTCGACGTCGTGGACCGCGTGTTCCTCATCGATCAGGGCACCGATCTCGTCGCCGATCAGGCCGCGTACCCCGAGGTCGCGTCGCGCCTGGGCGAGACCCTCCAGGTGATCCGCCAGCCGAACCTCGGCGGTTCGGGCGGCTTCGCCCGCGCCATGACCGAGACCCTGCAGCGCCCCGAGAGCGACTTCGTCCAGCTGCTCGACGACGACGTCCGCATCGAGCCCGAGTCGATCCGCCGGTCGGTCGTCTTCGGGCGCTACGCCTCGGTCCCCACGATCGTCGGCGCGCACATGTTCGACCTGCTCGACCGCCCCAAGCTCCACGCCTGGGCCGAGGTCGTCGACGACGCGCCCTTCATGTGGCGGGCGCTGTACCAGGAGCGCCTCCCCCACGACTTCAGCGTCGCGAACCTCCGCCAGAGCCCGATCCTGCACATGCGCCTCGACGCCGATTACAACGGCTGGTGGATGTGCCTCATCCCCACCAGCATCCTGCGCGAGATCGGCCTGTCGCTCCCGGCGTTCATCAAGTGGGACGACGCCGAGTTCTGCCTGCGGGCTCGGGATGCCGGCTACCCGACGGTGTCGATGCCCGGTGTCGCGCTGTGGCACGTCTCGTGGGTCGGCAAGGACGACTCGATCGACTGGCAGGCGTACTTCCACGCCCGCAACCGCATCGTCTCGGCTCTCCTGCACTCGCGCTCACCGCAGGGCGGCACGCTCATCCGGCACAGTCGACGCCTCGACCTCAAGCACCTCATGATGATGCAGTACTACCCGGTCGAGCTCCGTCATCGGGCGCTCCGCGACGTGCTGTCCGGCCCCGCGCACATGCGCCGCGGTCTCGCGACCGCGATGCCCGAAGCACGGGCCATCGCCAAGAAGCACCCCGAGACGATCATCCACAAGGACTCCGGAGTGCCGCTGCGCTCGCGCCGCGGACGCCAGGTGTTCCGTCGCCTCAAGCGCCACGAGTTCGACAGCCCGACGGGCGTGCGTCTACGTGTCTTCACGCTGCGCACGCTGCTCTCGCACTGGTTCCACACCCCGCGTCCCGAGAACGTCGCGCAGCCCGAGGTCGAGTTCGGCAAGGGCGACGCGCACTGGTGGCGGGTGCCGCACTACGACAGCGCTCTCGTCAGCGCCGCCGACGGGTCGGGACAGAACATCTACACGCGCGACCGGGCGCAGTACCGGCGGATGCTGCGCGAGAGCCTGCGTCTGCACCGTCGCCTGCAGCGTGAGTGGCCGCGCCTGTCCGAGCAGTACCGTCGGGCGCTGCCCGACCTGGTGTCCGAGGCGCAGTGGCGCGCGACCTTCGAGGAGCGTTCGTGAGCATGGCATCCTTCGATCCGACGACCGCGACCATCGTCGTCGTCACCTACAACCGCACGCACCTGTTGACGCGTCTGCTCGAGAGCATCGAGCGCATGGACCCCGCCCCGGGACACCTCGTCGTGATCGACAACGCCTCGACCGACGACACGACCGAGGTCGTCGAGTCGTTCCGCGATCGCCTGCCCACCGAGCTGGTCTACCGCCGCCTCGAGACGAACACGGGCGGCTCCGGCGGATTCAGCGAGGGGATGCGCGTCGCCTACGAACTCGGGGCCGAGTGGATCTGGCTCATGGACGACGACGTCGAGGTGGTCTCGGACGGCCTCGCCCGCATGGGCCACTGGACGCCGCGGTTCCGCAGCATCCAGGGTCGGCGCTACGACTACGACGGCAGCGAGTTCTACTGGCAGTACCGCGTCGCCGAGTCGATGGCGATCCCGATCCCCTTCGCCCCGGCCGGATTCGACGACTCCGGCTTCAAGCCGATGAACTCCGGATGCTTCGAGGGCATGTTCATCCACCGCGACATCGTCGCGAAGATCGGCCTGCCCGACCCCCGCTTCTTCATCTACTGGGACGATCAGCTCTACGGCTGGCTCGCCTCGCGTCAGACGCCGTCGGTCATCGTGAACGAGTTCGTGCTGCGCCGCACCCGCGAGATCAAGCAGTGGGACATGGGCATCCGGCACATGAACGCCTCGAGCGACGCGTACCGGTACTACATCATGCGCAACAGGGCATACCTGCAGAAGTACTACCGGGAGCTCGGCGTCTACCAGCCCCTCCCCTTCTCGGCCGGCACGGCGCTGACGTTCGTGAAAGAGCTGATCCGCCTCGTCGTCGTGGAGCGCAAGGTCCGCGGAACGAGCCACCTATTCCGCGGGCTGCGCGACGGCCGCCGGATCCTGCGTGACACGTCGTGGACGCCGATGCCGCCGCTGGAGCGCGCTCAGCCCGTCGGCTGACGCCGCTCGCGCGACGGCCGCCTGCCCGGGCGGCTCAGCGCGTGGCGTAGTCCTCGTTGTAGCGGTCGAGCACCTCGGCGATCGGCGCGTCGAGCTCCAGCCGTCCGCCGTCGAGATACAGGCCGCGACGGCAGAAGCGCCGCAGGTCTTTCTCGTTGTGGCTGACGAAGAAGAGCGTGCGCCCCTCGGCGAGGAGTTCGTCGATGCGGCGGTAGCACTTCTCGCGGAACGCACGGTCGCCCACAGCGAGCACCTCGTCCACGAGGAGGATCGGCTCGTCCAGCTGCGACACGACCGAGAACGCCAGCCGCACCTTCATGCCGTTGGACAGGTGCTTGTACGGGGTGTCGACGAAGTCGCCGATCTCGGCGAAGGCGATCATGTCGTCGAAGCGGCGCGCGACCTCGGCGCGTGGCATCCCGTGCAGTCCGGCGGTCAGGCGGACGTTCTCGCGGACCGTGAGGTCGCCGACGAACCCGCCGGTGATCTCGATGAGCGGGGCGACTCCGCCGTCGACCTCGACGCCGCCCTCGTCGGGGAGGAGGACACCGGCGACGAGCTTGAGCAGCGTCGACTTCCCCTGGCCGTTGCGGCCGACCACGCCGATGGACTCCCCGGGCTCCACGCGGAACGACACGTCGCGCAACGCCCAGAACTCGTCGGGCCGGGAGCGCCGCTCCGCGCCGCCGAACAGGTCTTTGAGGCTGCGGGTGCCGCGGCGATTGCGGCGGAACCGCACGCCGAGCCCGTGCACATCGATCGCGGGGCCGACCATCACAGCTCCTTCAGCACGGGACGTTCGAGGCGAGGGAACACCAGCAGCCCCAGTCCCAGGATGCCGAGGCTCACCGCCGCCCCCACGAGCACTGTCATCGTGTCCCACTGATCGGGGAAGAAACCGACGCGGTAGAGGGTGAAGATACCCGCGAGCGGGTTGAACGCCGCGATATCGGCGAAGACACCCGGGAGGTTGCCGACGCCGTAGATGATCGGCGAGGCGTAGAACAGGGCGCGCAGCACGAGACGCGTGGTCCGCTCGAGGTCGCCGAACATCACGCACAGCGGAGCGACGATCAGGCCGAGCCCGACGAGGAGGACCGTCTGCAGGATCACCGCGAGGGGGAAGGCGAGGAGCGCCCACGACACCTGAGCCCCGCCGAAGACCGCGAACAGCACGAGCACGGGGAGGGAGAAGAGGAACTCGATGCCCTTGCTCACCACGATGCGGTTGACCCAGATCCAGCGCGGGATCGAGGTCGAGCGCACGAGACGAGCGTCCTTCTTGAACGCTTTCGTGAAATCGGTGACCGCGGAGTTGAACCACACCCAGGGCAGCAGCGCCGTGATGAGGAAGACGATGTACGGGTCCTCGCCCACCGAGCGGTGGAACACCTGGGTGAAGACGAACCAGTAGATGCCGCTCATCACGAGCGGATCGAGCACCGACCACAGGTACCCCAGAGCGCTGGTGGAGTAGCGCACGCGCAGGTCGCGCGACGACAGCAGCCACAGCGAGTGGAGGGAGCGCCGCGCCGAACCGGGGGCGCCGACGGTGGCGGGGGTCACCCGAGAATCCTATGTGCGAGCGTCATCCGAGGCTGGGGGGAAGCTGCTCGGCCAGCAGGGGCGCGAGGGTCGCGGCGTACGTGCGCGACAGGTGGTTGTCGTCTCGGTACAGTGCGACGTTGCCCACGACGCCGACGCACACGTCATCGGGGCAGATCCACGGGGTGAGGTCGACGAGCTGGACCCCCGCACGATCGAGCACGACGGCCGGATTGTCGTCGGCGAGCGAGCCCGCGCGCGGCACGGCACACTCCACAGGATCGGCCGCCTCGGCGACGCAGCTGTACATGTCGAAGCCGAACCGGGGGTTGTCCCGGATGCCGAGGACCTCGATGCCCGCGTCGCCCATGCGGTCGAGGAAACGGTCGATGCCGGGACGCAGGGCCTCATCGAGCTCGCCGTGGTCCGACCGCGTCACGACGGTCACGACGGCATCCGGTCGCATCCGCTCGACGTGGTCGACCGCGGCCTCTCGCCACGGATCGCAGGTCGGGTCCATTCCCGGTTCGTCGAGGCCCATCGAGCAGCCGCCCTTGACGAGCATGACCACTCCCCACCCGTTCTGCTCCGCGAGGGGCACGAGGGCCGCGGTGATCTGCTGCGAGTGGGAGTCGCCGACGACGACGATCGTCCGTCCGGCGCGGGCCGTGTGCGTGGTCTCGTTGCACGTGCCGATCAGGATCTCCGCCGTCGGCATGCGATCGCCGGTGCAGGGGCGGTCGAGTTGCATCCACTCGTCCTCGAGAGCGGCGGGCATCGGGAGCAGGACCGCGTCGGCGGGCGGCTCGGGCAGCGTGGGATCGTGCAGCACGGCCGCACCCGGGTTGGAGATGGCCGCGCGCGCCGCGACGGCCCGCGCCTCGAGCTCGCTCGAGACCTGCCATGCGGTCACGGGCACCACGACCACCGCCGCGGCGACGACCACCACCGCGATGGGGACGAGCCGGGAGGGGTCGCTTCTCCGCCACGCGCGGACGGGGGTGTCGACCGCGGCGGTCAACGCCCGCGCGAGGGCGAGCGAGAGCACGATGACGAGTGTCCCCCCGACGATCCCGGCGCCTTCCCTGCCCGTCACGACGAGGAAGGTGATGAGGATCGGCCAGTGCACCAGATAGAGGGCGTACGCGTCGCGACCGAGGAGCCGCAGCGGGCGGGATGCCAGGAACCGCCCCGGTCCTCCGCGAGCCGCGCCGCTCCCCGAGACGACGATCGCGGCCGCGCACAGCACCGGCCACAGCGCGAGGAAACCGGGGAACCCGCCCTGCACGTCCACCACGAGGCCGAGGATGAGGAGCCCGAACAGTCCCGCCCACCCGAGCGATGCGCGGACGACGGGACCCGGACGCACGTACGGCAGAACGACGACGAGCAGCGAGCCCGCGGCGAACTCCCACAGGCGCGCGCCCGTGTCGAAGTAGGCGCTCTGCTGCTCCGCCGCCGTCCGGACGATCGCGTACGACAGCGAGAGAGCGAACACCACGGTGAAGACGACGCCGACGACGCGGTCCGGCGACAGGCGGAAGCGGCGGACGATCGCCTGGCACACGGCGAGAAGGATGACCCAGAGCACGAACGCCTGCCCCTGGACCGACATCGACCAGAAGTGCTGGAGCGGACTCGGCACCTCCGTCCGTGCGTAGTAGTCGACGGCATCCGCCGCCAACAGGGCGTTCTGCATGTAGAGGAGCGACGCCCAGGTCTGCTCCCAGATCGCGCGCCACGTGGCCGGCGGGAAGAACGTCCAGGCGAGGGCGAGGACGCCCACCAGCGTCACTGCTGCCGCGGGCAGCAACCGGCGGAAGATGCCGATGAGGTGCGCGACCGGACGAACGGGTGTCGGTCCGTCCATCCGACGCACGAAGCCGCGGGTGAGGAAGAACGCCGACAGCATGAGGAAGACGTCGACGCCGCCCGAGACCCGGCCGATCCACACGTGGTAGGTCACGACGAGCAGGATCGCGACGGCGCGCAGGCCGTCGATGTCGGGGCGATACGCCCAGCGCCCCTCGTCCGCCCGGTCAGCGCTCGCCGACCGGACCTCGGACCCGTGGGTCATACGCACGGAGGCGTCACGCGAGCTGGTTGTTCCACATCGACAGGGCGGAACCGATGGCCATGTGCATGTCGAGGTACTGGTACGTGCCGAGGCGACCACCGAAGTGCACGTCGCGCTCGCCCTTCGCCAGCTCGCGGTACGCCAGCAGACCGGCACGGTCGTCGGCGGTGTTCACCGGGTAGTACGGCTCGTCCGCGCGGGTCGCGAAGCGGGAGTACTCGCGCACCACGACCGTCTTGTCGGTCGGGTAGCGGTCGGCACGCTCCGGGTGGAAGTGCTTGAACTCGTGGATGCGCGTGTACGGCACATCGGCGTCGGCGTAGTTCATCACGCTCGTGCCCTGGAAATCGCCGATCGGCAGGACCTCCTGCTCGAAGTCGAGCGTGCGCCACGACAGCTCGCCCTCGGCGTAGTCGAAGTACCGGTCGACCGGGCCGGTGTACACGACGGGCACCTGGCCGACGGTGGCCTTCTTGTTCAGCGGCTGCGACTCGTCGAAGTAATCCGTCGACAGCTTCACCTCGATGTTCGGGTGGTCGGCCATCCGCTCCAGCCACGCGGTGTACCCATCGACCGGGAGACCCTCCCACGTGTCGTTGAAGTACCGGTTGTCGTACGTGTACCGAACGGGCAGACGAGAGATCACCTCGGCCGGCAGATCCTTCGGGTCGGTCTGCCACTGCTTCGCCGTGTAATCGCGGATGAACGCCTCGTACAGCGGGCGTCCGATGAGGGCGATCCCCTTCTCCTCGAGGTTCGCGGCATCCTTCGCATCGAACTCGCCCGCGAGCTCCTGAACGAGCGCCTTCGCCTGATCGGGGGTGTACGCGGCCTGGAAGAACTGGTTGATCGTGCCGAGGTTGATCGGCAGCGGGAACACCACACCCTTGTGCGTCGTGTAGACGCGGTGGACGTAGGAGGTGAAATCCGTGAAGCGGTTGACGTACTCCCACACCGTCGGGTTGGACGTGTGGAACAGATGCGCCCCGTACCGGTGGACCTCGATCCCCGTCTCGGGCTCGTCCTCGGAGTAGGCGTTGCCACCGATGTGGGCGCGACGGTCGATCACCGTGACGCGGCGCCCGGCGGCAGCCGCCCGCTCCGCGATCGTGAGACCGAAAAAGCCCGAACCGACTACCAGAAGATCCATGTACGCGAACAACTCTCGTTTCGGGGAAGAACGCCGACCATCCTACCCGCGGGCCCCTCCGCGGTTGCACGGGGCGGCTCAGCGGGCGCGCAGAGACCGTCGGATACGATGACGTGTCGAAAACGGAACTGACGGAGACGGATCGTATGGGTGACTGGATCAGCGCCGTTCCGTCGTACGTCGTCGTCGTCCTGGTCCTGATCCTCCCCGGCGCCGCCGTGGTCGCGGCCGGATGGGGCGTACGCAATCCGCAGCGCCTGCTGTTGGCTCCCGCGATCTCCGCGACCCTCGCCGCGGCCGCCACCACGATCGCGCACTTCGTCGGGCTGCGGTGGGGCCTCCTGCCCCTCGCGCTGTTCACCCTCGTCGTGGTCGGCATCGCGCTGCTGCTACGCCGCGGAAACGGAGCCGACCCGGCACCGGCTGCGCGCCGCACCCTTCTGACGGCGGTGCTCTCGCTCGCGGCGACCGCCGCGGTCACGACCGTGATGTTCGCTCGCGCGTTCGGCTCCCCCGACAACATCGCGCAGCGGTTCGACAACATCGTCCATCTCAATGCGATCGCCCTGGCGGTGCAGAACGGCGACGCCTCCGGCTTCCAGATCGGCGCGACGAGCGACATCGGGTTCTATCCCAACGGGTGGCACGCCCTGACCACGCTGGCCGTCGAGCTCACCGGTGCCTCCGTGCCGGCCGCCGTCAACGGCGCGAATCTGGCCTTCGTGTCGGTGCTGTGGCCGGCGTCGATCATGGCCCTCGTCGGCGCCCTGTTCGCGCAGCGGCGGACCGCCTACGTCACCGCCGCCGCGCTCTCCGCGGGCTTCGGAGCCTTCCCCGCTCTCTTCTTCAACTGGGGGGTGCTCTACCCCAACCTCATCGGCTACGCGATGGTGCCGGCCGCGCTGTCGACGGTGGTCACGGCGCTGGACGACCGCGGTCCGCGGGCGCTCACGCGTGCCCTCCTGCTCGTCGCGCTGCTCGCGGGCGGCGTTTTCCTCGGCCATCCGAACGCGTTCCTCTCGCTCCTCGCCTTCTCGGCCGCCCTCGTCATCGTGATCCTGGCCATCCGCGCGGTCGACGCCCGCACCCGTTCGTCGGTGGTCGGCGTCGCGGCGGCGGTCGTCGGGTTCGGTGCCGTCATGGCCGTCGTGTGGGCCGTTTTCCGCACGGGTGCCGAGCACTCCCGCTGGGAGCCGTGGCAGAACCTCGCGCAGGCCGCAGGCGAAGGACTCTTCGCCTCGCCCCGCGGTTTCAGCCCGACCATCGTCGTGGTCGCGCTCCTCGTGGCCGGATTCGTCGCCGTCGCCCGTCGTCCCCGATGGATCCCCGTTCTCGCTGTGTTCGCCGTCGCCGTGGCGCTGTTCATGGTGGTGTCGGGCCTGCGCATCGACTCCCCCGTGCGCCAGCTGCTGACGAACCCCTGGTACAACGACTCGAACCGCCTCGCCGCGCTCCTCCCCCTCGCCGCGATCCCCGTCGCGACCCTCGGCGCACTCGCGATCGTCGATACGGCTCGACGGTGGGCGACGCGCCGGTCGCTGCCGCGGTGGACGCGCGTGACGGCCTCGGCGGTGGCGGTCATCGCCGTCTTCTCGGTCGTGGTCGGCCCCAACGTCCGCATCGCGCTCACCCAGGTGCACGAGGCCTACGCCTACACCGACGACGCGCTCATCCTGTCCGACGACGAGCACGCCCTGCTCGAGCGCCTCGACGACGAGACCCCCGCCGACGCGCTCATCATCGGCAGCCCGCGCACAGGGACGTCGCTCGCCCTCGCCCTCGCCGACCGCGAGGTCACCCAGCGGCACGTCTTCGGCTCCCCGTCCCCCGAACTCCTCTTCCTCAACACGCACCTTCGCGACATCGAGACGGATCCGGCCGTGTGTTCCACGGTCGACGAGCTCGGCATCGACTACGTGCTCGACTTCGGCCGGCGAGACGTCATCGACGACCCCAACGGAGCCGTGCCGTACGACGGCATCCAAGACCTGACACCCTCGTCGCACCTCGTCCTCATCGATTCGCAGGGCCCGGAGGCCCGCCTGTTCCGGATCGAGGGGTGCTGATCATGGCGCGCGAGACGACGGTCGCGGTCGCCTACGACTGCCTCTTCCCCTACTCCACCGGCGGCGGCGAGCGACAGTACCGCGCGCAGGCCGACGAACTCGGCCGTCGCGGGCTCGAGGTCGACTACCTCACGGCCGTGCAGTGGGATGGTCCGACGCCGACCGAGGAGCACTTCCGCATCCGGCCTCTCACGGGCCGCCTGAACCTGTACTCCCCCGGCGGGGTCCGGCGTATCCCGGCGGCCCTGCGGTACGCGGCCGCGCTCTTCCGTGCGCTCGTTCGCCGCCGCCGTCGCTACACCGCGCTGATCGTGAGCGGCCTGCCGATCTTCAACGTCTTCGCGGCCCGTCTGGCCCTCCTCGGCTCGGGAACCCGCGTCGTCGTGGACTACCTCGAGGTCTGGCACCGACGCCAGTGGGTCGAGTACTCGGGCGTGGTCACGGGGACGATCGCGTGGATGCTGCAGCGCGCGGCGATCGCGATCACCCCCCTCGCCACCTGCCACTCCCAGCTCACCGCGACGCGCCTGCGCGCCGAGGGGCTGCGCCGCCCGCCGCTCGTCAGCCCGGGGCTGATCGACGACGCCGTCGAGGTCGAGACCCCCGGCCCCGCGGCCCACCCTCCCTACGTTCTGTATGTCGGCCGCCACATCCCCGACAAGCAGGTCGAGGTCATCCCCGCCGCCGTTGCCGCCGCGCGTGAGAGCCTCCCCGACCTCCGTCTGGTGATCCTCGGCACCGGCCCGAGCTCCGACGCCGTGCGTGCCGAGGTCCGCCGGGTCGGAGGAGAAGAGTGGACCGAGTTCCCCGGATTCGTCTCGGATGCCGAGCTCGACACGCTCCTGCACGGAGCACTCGCGCTCGTCCACCCGTCGCGCCGCGAGGGCTTCGGTCTCGTCGTCGTCGAGGCCAACGCCCACGGCACCCCGGTGGTCCTCGTCGCGCACGAGGGAAACGCCGCCACCGAGCTCATCGACGAGGGCGTCAACGGGGTCGTCGCCCCGACCACCCGCCCCGACGATCTCGCCCGGGCCATCCGGGCCGTCGCCGACGGGGGTGACGACCTCCGCCGCACCGCGCGCGCCTGGTACGACACCGCCGTCCGCACCCGCACCATCCGCCGCACCGTGGAGGGCATCGCGTCGGCACTCGCGTTGCCGAACCGCTCCACGGTGAAGACGAAAGAAGACACGCCGTGACCAGTCCCATACCGACAGATCCCGCCTCGAGCGATCCCGCCCCGCACGACGACCTCGAGCTGACGATCCTCATGCCCTGCCTCAACGAGGCGGAGACCCTCGAGGTGTGCATCCGCAAGGCGCAGGGCTTCCTTGCGCGCACCGGCATCCGTGGTGAGGTCCTCATCTCGGACAACGGCAGCACCGACGGATCGCAGGCCATCGCCGAGCGGCTCGGCGCCCGCGTCTCGCACGCCCCGCGGCGCGGATACGGAGCCGCGCTCATCAACGGCATCGAGACGGCCCGCGGCCGGTTCGTGATCATGGCCGACGCCGACGACAGCTACGACTTCGAGAACCTCGAGCCCTTCGTCGAGCGCCTCCGCGCTGGCGCCGATCTGGTCATGGGCAACCGCTTCCGCGGGGGCATCGCCCCCGGCGCCATGCCGCCGCTGCACAAGTACCTCGGAAACCCGGTGCTGTCCTTCATCGGGGAGCTGTTCTTCCGTCCCGGCATCCGCGACTTCCACTGCGGTCTGCGCGGTTTCAACCGTGCGCGCATCCGCGACCTCGACCTCCAGACGACCGGCATGGAGTTCGCCTCCGAGATGGTCGTGCGCGCCTCGCTCGCGCGGTACCGCATCGAAGAAGTCCCGACGACGCTGAAGAAGGACGGACGCTCGCGCCCGCCGCACCTGCGCAGCTGGCACGACGGCTGGCGCCACCTCCGGTTCCTGCTGCTGTTCGCCCCGCGGTGGCTGTTCGTCTACCCCGGGCTCGTCGCATTCTTCCTGGGCGCGATCGCCGTCGCCGTGCTCTCGTTCGGCGGTGTCGAGATCGCCGGGGTCGGGTTCGACGTCACGACGATGGTCTACGCCAGCGCCCTGTGCGTGATCGGCTTCCAATCCCTGTTGTTCTTCTGGCTGACCAAGCTGTACGCCACGCAAGAGGGGTTCCTCCCGACGAGCGAACGGTACCGACGCATCGTCGCGAAGTGGTCCGCCGAGCGCGGTCTGCTCATCGGGCTCGGGCTCTTCCTCCTCGGCATCGTCATCGGCATCGTGCAGGTGACGCTGTGGGGAAGCCTCGACTTCGGGCAGCAGAACGCCGCGCAGGCGGTGCGTATCGCCGTGCCGAGCGCGCTCACGATCATCCTCGGCTTCCAGACCGTGATGATGAGCTTCTTCTCGGGCGTCCTCACGACGCCGCGACGCGAGCAGCGGCCCGAAGCCGTCATCGAGAGCTGATGGCCGCGCGCCGCATCCTCGTCGACCTGCTCGGGTTCACCGGCTCGCGCGGCGGGACCGAGACCTACGTGCGAGAGCTGCTCCCACGCCTCGCCGAGCGGATGCCGCACGCCCGCTTCGCCGCTCTCACGGGGCGCGCAGGGAGCGAGCGCGTCGCCACCTTCTTCCCGGGTCCGGTGCAGATCGTGCCCTGGGTGGGGGCCGACCCGGCGACGTGGGCGCTCGGCGCGGTCACCGCCACCGATCTGCTCGCTCGTCGCTACGGAGCCGACCTCGTCTGGGCCCCGGCGAACTTCGGACCGATCTTCCGCGGCGTCCGGCGCGTGGTCACCGTCCACGATGCGATCTACGACGAGGTGCCCGGTGGCATGGCCGATCGCGCTCAGCGCGCCGTCACGTCGTTCCTCATGCGCCGCTCGGCCCGCACCGCCGACCACGTCCTCACGGTCTCGCACGCGGCCGCCGCGAGCGTCGGCGCCCACCTCGGCGTTCCCGCGGAGCGCATCGCGGTCGTCCACAACGGCAGCACCGACCCCCGCCCTCAGGACGACCCCGCAGGAGTGCTCTCCTCCCTGGGCCTCCCCTCCGACCGGCCGATCGTCCTCAGCGTCGGCAACCGGATGCCGCACAAGAACTTCCGCGGACTGCTCGAGGCCGTGGCATCCCTTCCCCCCGCCGAGCG
>NZ_JARHXC010000116.1:0-13872 GCF_029222405.1 Microbacterium sp. Kw_RZR3
CGAGGTGTCGATGAACTCGTTCGTGTACAGGTCCTTTGCGGTCTCCCCCGACGCCGGCGGGGTGCCGAGGTCGGTGTAGACCTTCGTGGCCTTCGTGTAGAAGTCCGCGAAGCGGGCGTCGTCGAAGTTGCCGTAGGTGGAGTCGGTGCCGTTGCCGACCAGGCCGAGGTCGACCTGCGTCTTCACCGAGTAGTCGGCCACGCCCTGCGTGTAGGTCCAGCCGGTGGCGTACTCGTCGACGAGCTTGAGGATGAGGTCGTTCGCGGCCTTCGGGTCCTTGTAGTACGCGACGCCCGCCTTCTGGAGAACGGGGACGAGCTTCGAGAGGCACGGTGACAGCTTGTCGAAGTCGTCCTTCTTCACCGACATCGACGACTGGTAGGTCTGCCATCCCGCGTCGTGGATCAGGGCGAACTTCACGGGCTTGCCCCAGGCCGAGACCTCGTTCTGGTACACGTACGGCTCAGCCGAGGCGAAGCCCTGCTGCATGTCCTTGCCGCCGGCGGCGACGAAGTTCGACGGGGTGCCGTCGTACGAGCCGTCGAGGATCGAGGCGTTGGCCAGGCCCGCGCTCTTGAGGTACTCGATGTACGCGGAGCCGTCGAAGTAGCGCCACACGCCGCCGTTCTTCTCGAGCGCCGGAGCGACGTCTTGGATGGTCTTGACGTCGGGGTAGGTCGCGGGGTCCCACATGACCATGGTCGGGCTGATGTCGAGCGGCGCCATGACGGCCTTGGTGGGGGTGGTCGCCGAGAGCTGGATGGCCTCGTCCGTGCTGACGTAACCGAGGGTGATCTTGTCGTCCTGGTACATCTGCGCCGAGACGGTCTGGAAGCCGATCGCGGGGCCACCGGCGCGGATCTCGAGGTTGACGCCGGTGTACTCGCCGTCGGCCATGAGGGGGCCGGTGACCGACTTGGTGTTCGCGTCGATCGTGTAATCGTCCTTGATCATCTCGTAGAGGTGACCGTGCTCGGCCTCGGGGTTCCAGTCGGTCTGGACCACGATCGTCGAGGGGCAGTCGGCCGAGAGGTCGACCGAGCCGATGGGCATGTCGGTCGCCGGCGCCGCCTGCTCCGCGGCGCTCCCGGCGCACGAGGTGAGCGTGAGGGCGATCGCGAAGGCACCGGTGGCGGCGGTGGCGCGAAGAAGGGTGGAGCGCTGCATGCTGGGTCGCTTTCTGTGACGGATGGAACTCGGGTGCGGAAGGTGAAGCAGGTGCGGGGTGTTTCCGGGTACGCCGGATGCCGCCTCCTCGCTCGTGACGAGGGGGGAGGCCGTGGCATCCGGGGTCTGGGTCAGCGCGTGCTGTCGTACCAGCGGCCGACGGCGACCTTCGACAACCAGCCGAAGAACGCGAAGATCGCCACGCCGAGGAGGCACGCCGCGAGGATCGCGGCGAACAGTTCGGCGCTCTGCAGGCGCGACTGGTAGTTCGAGATGAGCGAGCCGATGCCCGGCTCACCGCGGCGGAAGAAGTAGTCGCCGACGATCGCGCCGATGACCGAGAGGCCGGCCGAGGTGCGCATGCCCACGAAGATCGAGGGGAGGGCGGCGGGGAGCGTGAGCTTGGTGAGCACCGTCCACTTGTCGGCCTTCTGCAGGCGGAAGAGCTCGCGCTGCGACTTGTCGACCGACTGCAGACCGAACAGCGTGTTCGACACCATCGGGAACAGCGCGATGAGCACGCAGACGATCACGCGGGCGAGGAACTCGTAGCCGAACCAGAAGCCCACGAGCGGCACCAGCGCGAGGATCGGGATGCACTGGAGCATCACGGCGTACGCGTAGGTGGACCGCTCGACCCAGCGCGCCAGCGACATCGCGATGGCCCACCCGATGCCGATGATCATGGCGATCGCGAGACCCGTGAGGGCGACGCCGGTGGTGCGGAACAGCGAGATCCAGATGTCGGCGCCGACCTGCGGGTCGAAGAAGCCCTGCGTGAACATCTCGTGGGGCATGGGCATGAGGAAGCCCTTGCCCGACGCCGCGAGGGCGATCGAGACGCCGTACCAGGCGCCGAGCAGGACGACCAGCACGCCGAGCGGCGGCAGGATCGACGCGGCGCGGGCGCCGAAGCCGCGACGACGCGCGGGCGTGCTCTTCTTCGGCGGAGTGGGCGGAGGAGTGGATGCCGTGGGCTCGGGCGACAGGGCGGCGACCGGCTCTGCAGACGTGGTGCTCATGAGTGTCCTTCCCGAAGGGCGTGGGAGACCTCGCCGACGAGCTTCGCGTACTCGGCCGTGTAGCGGATCTCGGGGTCGCGGGGCATGTCGAAGGGGATCTCGAAGGTGTCGACGAGGTGGCCGGGGCGACCCGACATCACGACGACTTTGGTGGAGAGGTAGATGGCCTCGGAGACCGAGTGGGTGATGAAGAGACCGCCGAACTTCTGCTCGACGAAGATCTTCAGCAGCTCGTCGTTCAGGCGTTCGCGGGTGATCTCGTCGAGCGCGCCGAACGGCTCGTCGAAGAGGAAGAGTTCGGGGTCGAGGGTGAGCGAGCGGGCGAGCGAGGCGCGCATCTTCATACCGCCCGACATCTGCTTGGGCAGGTGCTTCTCGAAGCCCTTGAGCCCGACGAGGTCGATCGCCCACTGGGCTTTCGGCGTGCGGACGCGCTTGGGCTGCCAGTTCAGCTCGGCCAGCAGCTCGACGTTCGACTGCACGTCGCGCCAGGGCAGGAGCGTCGCGTCCTGGAAGACGTAGCCGATGCGGTCGGTGTTGACGGTCGCGGTGCCCTCGCTCGCGGTCTCGAGACCCGAGGCGATGCGCAGGAGCGTCGATTTGCCGCAGCCCGAGGGACCGACGACGCTGACGAACTCGCCGCGACCGACCGTGAGGTCGACGCCGGAGAGGGCGGTGGTGCCGTTGGGGAACGTCATGGCGACGTTGCGGAAGTCCAGCAGGGGCGCGGTCGGATCCGCGATGTCTGCGGGAGCGGGAGAGGCCAAGGTCACGGGGGCGCTCACTTTCCGGTCGGGTTCAGGGAGTCGTCGCGGGTGCGGCGGCGCGGGAGGGTTCGGTGGGCAGGGGAGTGGCGGTTCGGGTCGAGACGGTGGTGCGGCTGACGAGCCGGCCGCGGTGGACGACGACGCGGTCGGCCGAGGCGAACGCCACGGCCTCGCCGATCGAGTCGGCGCGGACGGCGACGAGGTCGGCACGGTATCCCGGCACGGGTCCCGCCGCGGGCAGGCCCATCACGTCGCGCGCGCCGACGGTCACGGCATCCATCGCCTCGGCCGGAGCAAGATGACCCGCCGACACGAGCAGGGATGCCGTCTCGAGGTGGTCGCAGCGTCCGACGGGGTTGAAGGGGTCGCGCACGTTGTCGGCTCCCGCGGCGACGCGGACGCCGGCGGCTTTGAGGCGGCCGATCGGCGCGATGCCGCGGGGAACCGCGTGATCGGCATCCCATCCCTGCAGGTACAGGTTGGTGATGGGCAGCGCGATCACGCCGATGTCGGCGACGCGGATCTGTTCGGCGAGCTCCGCGAGATCGGTCGCGGGCATCATGCTCAGGCGCACGCAGTGGCCGGCGCTGCGGGGGCGATGCCAGCCGGTCACCGCGCGGGCGTAGGTCGCGAGGGTGTCTGCTCCGGCGAGGCTCTCGTCGGTGTGCAGGTCGAGGCCGACGTCGCGGCGACGGGCGAGCGCGATGAGGCGCTCGAGGTCGGCGATCGGGTCCTCGGCGAGGTGCGGCGCACCCCCGACGAGGTCGACGCCCGCGTCGAGCGCGGCTTCGAAGACGTCGTCGGTGATCGTGGGCCCGCCGAGCGCGACGAGCTCGATGTCCATGAGGCCCGCGAGTTCGTCGCGCAGACGGACCATCGCGCGCACGCCCGTGAGCGGGTCGTCGCCGCGAAGCAGGTCGACGTGGGTGCGCACGGACGTGATCCCGGATGCCAGCATCCGCAACGCCGTGGCGCGGGCCCGACCGAGCGTCTCGTCCTCGTCGAGTGCGACGGCGAAGGCGTGCCAGCTCTCGATCGCGCGCTCGAGGTCGCCGAACGGGGGCTGGATGGCATCCCACGACAGCGCCTTGTCGAGGTGCGCGTGCGGCTCGGCGCCGGCGGCGGTGACGAGGTAGCCGGTGAGGTCGAGGGTCTCGCCGTCGGTCTCGGGGAGCGGGCTCCCCGCCGGGACGACCGCGAACACCTCGTCACCGTCGAGCGCGATGTCGACGAGCGCGCCGGAGGGCAGGCGCGCACCGCGGAGCGCAGCGATCGAGACGGGTGGAGCGGCAGACACGGGGGCCTCCGAGGAGTCGGGTAGACGAGCGTCGAGACGGGAGCCACGGCATCGGGGCGGGTCGCCTGGGGCGGCCGGCCAGTGTTGGTGTGACCAACATCCGGCGATGTTCCGATGCTAGGAACCACGCGTTTCCGCTGTATTTCCTCGGCGTGACCCTCGTGACAAACCTTTCTCGGGTCCACATCCAGGCGATGCCGCGATGTATGTCTCCTTCGCGCACGTTGCCTCGCCGGGGCCGTCGGCGTCACCGATAGCCTGAGGCGGTGTCTTCCTCCGGCAGTCCGACGATGCGTTCGCAGACGCTCGGGCGTGCGCTCGACGCGCTGCAAGTGCTCGCGGACGGCCGGCCCCGCTCGAGTCACGAACTCGCGGAGGCCCTCAGCATCCCGCGATCGAACGTCTATCGCATCCTGCGCACCTTCGAGGATTACGCCTTCGTCACCCGCACGACGGACGGTCGCTACACGATCGGTCTGGGGCTGGCGGCGTTCGCGGACGCAGGACTGCGCGAGGGCGAGGTGCGCATCGAAGAGGTGCTGACCGAGCTGGCGAACGAGACGAGTTCGACGGCGATCCTCTGCATCCCGCAGCGCGATGACGTGGTGGTCCTGTCCTCGGTGCGACCGGCGGCGTACTCCGCGTCGGTGGCGATCCGGCGCGGGACGCGTCTGCCCGCGGCCGACGGCGCGCCGGGGATGGCGATCCTCTCCCTCGGGCCGGCTGAGCCGTACGAGGCCGACGAGATCACCCTGGCGCGTTCGCGGGGTGTCGTCCACACCAAGGGCTCTCCCTTCGCCGGCTTCGAGTCGGTGGCCTCTCCGGTCAGGATCCGCGACGGACAGCTCGCGAGCGTCGCGATCGTCTTCCCCCACGCCACCCGGCCGCTGGCCGACTCCGTCGAAGCCCTGCTCAGAGCGGTTCAGCGCCTGGGGCGGACCTTCGACGTCTGGACGGACTGACCGTCACCCGCTGATGACTTGGGGCTCCGCCACCGCCTTCAGCCCTTCGAGCCCGAACTCGCGACCGTATCCGGATTGCTTCGCCCCGCCGAAGGGTACAAGCGGGTGCAACCCGCCGTGCGAGTTGATCCAGACCGTCCCCGCGGTGAGGCGCGCGGCGACCTCGAGGGCCCTGCTCCGATCCGGGGACCAGACGGAGGCGCCGAGGCCGTACTCCAGGGCGTTCGCGAGACCGATGACATCGTCGAGGTCGGTGTAGCGGATGATCGGCAGCGCCGGACCGAACTGCTCCTCCACGACGAGGCGCTCCCGGGGGTCGATGTCGGCGATGAGCGTGGTGGGGTAGAAGTTCCCCACGGCGTCGCGGTCCGGATCGCCTCCGAGCACCACGCGTGCGCCCGAGGCCTTCGCCGCCTCGACCAACTCGTCGACGATCGTGAACTGCGCCCGGTTCTGCAGCGGCCCCAGCACGTTCGCCTCGTCCAGTCCGCGCCCCATGGGCACGGCTGCGGCGACTTTCGTCAACTCGTCGACGACCCGATCGTAGATGTCGTCATGGACGTAGAGGCGCTTCAGCGCCGCGCACGTCTGACCGGTGTTGATGAAGGCGCCCCAGAAGAGGTCCTCCGCGATGACCGCCGGGTCGACGTCGGGGAGGACGATACCGGCATCGTTCCCGCCGAGCTCGAGGGTGAGACGCGTGACGTTGGCGGCGGACGCCTCGATGATCTTCTTGCCGACGGCCGTGGAACCGGTGAACATCACTTTGCTCACCTTCGGACTGCGCACGAGCGCGTCTCCGACGGTTCCGCCCGAACCCGGGACGGCGATGAGTACATCCTCCGGGAGGACGGTGTTCATGACCGCGACCAGTGCCAGCACCGAGAGGGTCGTGGTCTCCGCCGGCTTGAGGACCACGGTGTTGCCCATCCGCAGAGAGGGCGCGATCTGCCAGATCGAGATCATCATGGGCCAGTTCCACGGGGAGATCGCGCCCACGACGCCGAGGGGGCGGTAGTGCATCTCGGCCCTGCCCGTCTCGTCGTCGACGATCACCTCGACCGGGATCTCGGTCTCGGCCGTCGCGCGGAGCCAGGCCACGCAACCTCCGACTTCGAACCGTGCGTTCGGCCCGTTGAGGGGCTTTCCCTGCTCCCGCGAGAGCAGCTCCGCGAGCGCCTCGGCGGATTCCTCGATGGCGTCGGCCGCCCGGTGGAGGAAGCGACGACGTTCGGCGTCGGGGAGAGAGGCCCACGCCGGCTGCGCCTGCGCCGCGCGATCCACGCTTTCGTGCAGCTCGGCGACGGTCATCGGGCGGAAGGATCCGATGGTCTCGCCGGTCGCAGGGTCGAGGGACGCGATCCCGCGTCCGGTCTCGTCCACGACGAGATCCAGGAGATGAGAAGAGGTGAACATCAGTGCCTTTCGTCAGGGGTGGCCCGTCGCCCGGAGTTCGGGGACGGGGATGTCGGTCGACGCCCGCTCGGTGGCACCCGAGGAGGCGGTGGTTAGCGGGCGAGCGTGCGAGAAGGAAGCTCGCCGAAGGTCCGCTCGTACTCGGCCGAGAATCTGCCGAGGTGCGTGAACCCGTGCTTGAGCGCGATCGTCTGGACGCGGTCGACCCCGTGCGCGGATGCCTCGAGCTCGCGCGCCACGCGGCGCAGACGTTCTCGGCGCTGTACCTGCATCGGTGTCTGACCGAGGACGCGTTTGAAGGCGAGCTGGAGCGAGCGGGCGTTCACGCCGACGTACTGCGAGAGGTCGTGCAGGGAGAGCAGTGGCCCGCTGGAGTACGCGATCGCCTCGCGGGCCCTGTCGATGATGGTCCGATCCGTCGCGGAGTCCGCCGACGACGGCGAGTTCGGGTCCGCCGTCAGCGCCAGGACGAGACCGTCGATGCAACGGTCCGCCAGGAATCGGACGAGGCCCTCGTCCATCGCGGGCAGGCGTTGGGCGGTCGCGATGACGCGTCGCACCGCCACCACCCAGTCGGCGGAGGGCCCCGTACGCACGTCCAGAGTCGGGACGTCGTGCAGGTCCACGGCCTGGTCGTACTGCTGGAGACGGCGCTCGACGGTGCGACGGTCGAGCTTGACGGCCAGCATCGCCAGCGGGCTGTCCCAGCCGGCGATGACGGTGGGGACGTCGTGGGGGTACACGGCGGCGACCCGGTTCGTCGCGCGGACGTGTTCGTCGCCGATCGTCGTCTTCAGCGAACCGAACAGGGGGACGTTCACCTGCACCGCCGACCCGTACTCCCCGGTGTCGATGCGGATGCCCGAGGAGTACTCCAGAACGCCGGCGGTCACGGGCCCCAACCGCGCCGCCGACGCCACGAGGCTGACGTCGTCCTTGGCGCCCAGGGGCGTCAGGACATGCGGGTAGTACAGCGACGCTCCCAGCGCGTGCGCTTCTTCGAGCGAGCGCGCGCGGGCCGAGAGAGCGATCTGCGCGCGGGGCGGTCCCACAGACATGCGTGTCTCCGTGTGGTCGGCGGTGCGGTCGGTCGTGTCGCGTCCGCGTCAGGCGACGGCGCCGACGGCGTGGAAGGCACGTCTGTCGTACACCAGCGCTTGGACGTCTTCGCGGTTGCGGATGGCGTCGATCTCGACGAAGAAGATCGTGTGCGTGCCCTGTTCGAGGAGGCTGACCACCCGACCGGACAGCGCGGCCCGGGCCTGCGTGAGCGTGGGCACCCCCTCGAGATCGGTCCAGATGTCCCAGGCGAACCGCTCGGGCATGGGGACGCCCGTCTGGCCCGAGAAATGTCGGGCGAGCTCTTCCTGGTCGGCAGCGAGGATGTTCAGGGCCAGTCTCCCGTTGCGGGCGAAGACGTTCCTCGTGGCGCTGCTGCGGTTGATGCAGACGAGAACCGTGGGGGGCGAATCCGTGACCGAGCATGCGGCGCTCACCGTGATGCCGACCCGTCCGTGCGGTCCGTCCGACGTCACGATGTGAACGGCGGCGGCGAGGTTGGCCATCGCGTGCCGGAAGTCGACCTGCTGGGGGCTGAGCTCGTTGTTCATGCTGCACCTCCTCCTGCGAGCGCGTAGTCGAGGATGACGGCCCCGCCTGACGCGTAGTTCGGGACGTCGGCCGCGACGGCCCGGCCCTCGGACGACCCCATCGCCGAGCGGAAGGCGTCGGCATCGTCGAACTCGGCTTCGAAGACGGCGAAGTACGCGGGGGGATTCCCGTCGGCGTCGGGGCTCACGTCGACGGAGTACCGCCAGCTGCGGAGGCCGGGCAGCCGTTGTGCGAGCGGGAGGTGAGTCTTCTCGTAGTAGTCCACGAAGGCGGACCGGTCGACGGGCTCGGGGTACAGAACGATGAGCTTGTGCATGCGGACTCCTAGACCAGGGCCGCGGTGGCGGCCCGTGACGCGGTGACGCGCTCGGGCGTGCCGAGCAGATCGACCTGGCGGATGGGGTGATTGAAGTTCTCGGTGAACCGATCGGCAAGCGCCTGATCGTGCACCATCGCCGAGAACAGCTCGGGGATATGCGGGGCGGGCGGCGTCTGGATGATGGTGTTGACCCAGTCGTTGGATGCCTCGAGGCGCTCCGCACGGCGTCGCGCCACCTTCTTCATGAAGCGCTCGTCGAACACCTGGTCTTCGGCGACGGCATCCGCGATGACCTTCGCCGAGTACGCCGCCGAGTTGGCACCCTGGGCCTGGATCGGATCGACGGTCATGTGCACATCGCCGAGCGCGAGCAGGAACCGCCCGTTGGGCAGGAGTGTGTAGTCCTCGCGCAGGACGGGGGTAACGGCGCCCTGCAGGATGTCCTTCGCCCCGTTCTGCAGCTCGAACGAGCGCGTGTCCACGCGCTCGAACACCGTCGGGTGGAACTCCTCGAGGATGGAGAGCGTCGTCTCCCGGTACCGGGCGGGATCGTCCTCGTAGCGCGAGTCGGTCAGGATCTCCTGCGCGCCGCCGGGGACGCTCTCGAACAGCAGCGCGTGGACGAGGCCGCTGAACGACCACATCGGGATGGCGAGGAGCTCGCCGGCCGGCGGGGCGAGGCTGATCTCGACTCCGCGCGGCTCGCGCGAGGCGACGCCCTTCCAGAAGCCGACCGCGAGCTTGCGCTGCGGTGCCGCGAACGGGGACTTGTCCTCACGCCGCGGGAAGAGCGCGCCGATCTCTCCCTTGCCCGTGGACACGACGACGAGATCGTGCACCTCCGTCAGGTTCTCGATGTCGGCGACGCTGAGGTCGCGGTACTCGATCGTTCCCCCGCGTGATTCGAACTCGTCCATGAGGCGGGGGAGGTAGATCCGGTAGTCGATGACGCGCGCCGGCTTCTCGAAGGCGCCGCTGAACCGGCGCTCTTCTCCCCAGCCGTTGTAGTGGTGGTGGAGCGAGTACTCGGCATCCGTTTCCGGCCAGTCGGCGATCCCGAGCTCGCGTTCGATGTCGATGGTCGCGCTCATATGCGCGACGGAGTTCATCACCTTGCCGTCGGCCACCTGCTGGGCCGTGCGGTTGGTGTAGATGGTGACGTTGCGTCCCTGCTGCCGCAGGTGCAGTCCCAGGTGAAGACCTGCGACTCCGGCGCCGACTATGCCGATCGTTGCCATGCTTCCTGTCTCTCTCGTCGAGACGCGAAGAGGTGTCCGCGTCATTGCGTACCGGCCCGATTATCGGGCTGTCAAGCGGTGGTGAGACCGCTATGTGAGCAAAACGATAGGTCGGTGGTTCGACCAGGGGGGAGCCGTTCGCAAAGTGGATACCGCGTCGACGGCGAGCGAGACGGGTACCGGTCGACGTCGACCGCGCTCTTGGCTCAGGCGGGACGCGCCTGCGAGACGGGAACGTAGCGCCCCACGCGCCAGCAGGCACTCGGCCCAGCAGCACGGGCACCGCTATATCCCGATGCTCCTTGAGCGGATGGCGCGCGACGAGCTCCGCACCGAGCACCTCGCCACGTGATGCAGCTGGACGAGGGGCCCGAGGGGTACGCCATGTTCAAGAAGAAGAGCGACGGCTGCGTCCGCGCGGTGTTCCGCCCCTGACATCGGGCTCCGTCGTCGGCGGGTCCGCGCGCATCGTCACGGGAGAGGGGATGCCACGAGAACAGGGCGTGCCGCGAGAACAGGGCTTGCCGCGAGAACGAGCCGTCGGTCCGGCGATCGCCCTGTTCCCGTGGTATCCCCTGTTCTCACGACGCCGCGTCAGAGCTCGAGCGTGATCCGCCCGCACGCCGCCCGCGAGACGCACACCATCATCGAGCGGTTGGCATCCTGTTCCTCCGGCGACAGCACGGAGTCGCGGTGCTCGACCTCGCCGTCGACCACCGCGACCTCGCACGTCCCGCAGGTGCCGACGCGGCAGCTCGACGGCACGACGGCCCCGGCCTCCTCGACGACGTCGAGGATCGAGCGCTCCGGCGGAACCGTCACCGTGATCCCCGACATCATGAGGTCGACCTCGAACGGCTCGCTCCACACCGGCGGGCCGAGCACCTTCGCCTCGAAACGCTCGAGGTGCAGGCTGCCGCGCGGCCAGCCGGCCATCGCGTTCTCCATCGCCTCCAACAAGCGCGCCGGTCCGCACGAGTAGACGACGGTCCGCGCCGTCGGCGTCCCGAAGCGCTCGGTGAGGTCGAGGCGGTGCCCCTCGTCGGCCGCGTACACCTCGACGCGCTCGCCGTACCGCTCGGCCAGTTCGTCGACGAAGGCCATCGTGCGCCGCGATCGGCCCGCGTAGAGGAGCGTCCAGCTCGCACCCGCGGCCTCGGCCGCCTCGATCATCGGCACGATCGGCGTGATGCCGATGCCGCCCGCGACGAACACGTACGACCGGCCCGCGGTGGGCGCGAAGAGGAAGTGGTTGGCGGGTCCGCGCACCCGCAGGGCGGCGCCGACCTGAGCGTTCTCGTGCAGCCACACCGAGCCCTCGCGCTCGCGGAGCACGCCGATGCGCCACGTGCCGCGCTCGCTCGGCGATCCGCACAGCGAGTACTGCCGCTCGATGCCCCCGGGCAGCACGACGTCGATGTGCGCGCCCGGCGACCAGTGCGGGAGCGTACCGGTCGCGCGCTCGAGGTCGAGGACGATCACGCCGTCGGCGGCCTCCCGTCGCTCGCGGACAACGGCCTCGAAGGTCACTCCACCGCTCATGTGTCTCCCTGGCTCCCGTCGTCCACCGATCCGTCCACAGGTCCGTGCACGAGTTCCTTCACGATCAGCAGACGGTACGGAGAGCCGTCGGGGGAGTGCCAGCGGTGCGGTGTGCCCGAGCGGCAGTAGACCGAATCCCCCACCGACAGGCGGCGTTCGCCGAACGGCCCGAACGAGATCACGATCGTGCCCTCGAGCACGGTGAGGAACTCGTCTTCCTCGTGGATGTAGTGGTCACCGGGCACGGCGTTCGAGCCCGAGAACTCGAGCGGCTCGAACCGGCGCGGTCCGTCCGCGAGCAGGCGCGCCGTGCCCTCGGCGTACGGTCCGATCGCGCCCTCGTCGGCGAGCACGAACGACGGCTCCGCATCGGCGTCGGCGCGGCGCGGCTCGGAGGCCGCGATCAGTTCGACGCGGCTCGTTCCCAGCGCCCGCGCGAGGCGTTCGAGGCTGGCCATGCTGGGCCGTGCGAGTCCGCGTTCGAGCTGGCTGAGGAAGGGGTGCGACAGCGCGGCGGCCTCGGCCAGCTGCGTGAGGGTGAGCCCGCGCGCCTTGCGCAGCCCGCGGACCCGGGCCCCGAGCCTCTCGTCGCCGGTGGGGGAGTCGTCGACCGACGTCGCAGGAGCCATGGTCGTCATCGTCCCACCCTCTCGAACAGTCGCGCGACGACCTCGTCCTCGTCGGCGGTCAGCAGGCGCCACTCGTCGACGACGAGGCGTCCGCCGACGACGACCGTGCGCGGCCGTCGTCCCGGCGATGCCCACAGGAGCCCGGCCACGGGGTCGGCGACGCCGGCATCCGCGACTCCCGAGACGTCCCAGAGGCAGAGGTCGGCGGCGGCCCCGGGCGTCAGGCGGCCCAGCTCGGGCCGCCCCAGCCCGTCCGCCGATCCGCTCGTCGCGAGCGAGAGGACCTCGGATGCCGGCAGCTGCGGCCCCACGAGAGCTGACACCTGCATCGCCAGGCGCGCGTCCGCGAGCAGGTGCCCCGCGTCGTTGCTGCCTCCGCCGCTCGTCCCGAGCCCCACGGCGATGCCGACGTCGAGCAGGCGGCGGACGGGAGCGACGCCCCAACCCATCGGCACGTCGCAGCCCGGCGCGTGCGTCGCGGAGGCCCCGGATGCCGCGACCCGGGCGATCTCGTCATCGGTGACGTCGCACAGGTGGGCGAGGGTGACGTCGGGGGCGAGCCAGCCCCACTCCTCGAGGAGGTCGAGGGGGCGCGCACCGTAACGGTCGAGCGCGATCTCGACGTCGACGACCTCGTTGGCCTGCGTGCGTCGGCGCAGCCCGTGCTCGCGGGCGACCTCGCCGAGCAGCGCGAAGGTCTCACGGGGGTCGCTGTGCACGCCGGCGGGCCCGACGGCGACCTGCAGCATCCCGTCGCCCGAAACGCCGCCCGGGGCACCCGGGACCAGCGCCCGCACGATCGCGTCGGCCGAGGTCGCGGCCTCTTGCGGATCGTCGCGCGCGGCTCCCCGCACGAACACGAGGCGTGCCCCGAGCCCGGCTGCGGCCTCGGCCGCGGCCCGCGCCATGCCGACGGTGTCGGCGCCGCTCGGCCAGGTGAGGTGGTGGTCGGCGACGGTCGTGACACCGCTCAGCAGCGCTTCGGCGAGGCCGGCGCGCGCCGCGAGTCCGGTCAGCTCAGGGTCCACTCCCGCGGCGGTGTAAGCCGCTGCCATCGCCGGCAGCCACTCGCGCATCGGGATGCCGCGGGTGCCGGGAAGCGTCCGGAACGCGGTCTGCAGCAGATGGTGGTGGGCGTTCACGAGACCCGCCGTGACCACGCACCCCGTGGCGTCCACGATCGTCGCTCCCTCGGGGGCGGCGCCGGTGACGATCACTCCGTCGACGCTGACGACATCTCCCGTGTGCACTCCGCCGACGCCGTCGACCACCGCGACCGCGCCGCGCACGACCAGAGCGCTCACGCGCTCCTCACCGCGCACGAGTCCGACGAGGCGTCTCGGCGTCGCACGGAGCCGTGTCCGTCGCGGAGCGGCCGCGCGCTGGCGGAGTTCCGGGATGCCACGATCTCGGCGATCACCGACAGCGCCGTCTCTTCCGGGGTGGCACCCCCGAGGTCGAGGCCGAGGGGGGAGTGCAGGCGTGAGAGCTCGGCATCCGTGACCCCGGCGGAGCGGAGGAGCATCGCGCGACGCGCGACCGTGGCCCGTGCGCCCATCGCGCCGACGAAGCCGACGGGCATCCGCAGGGCGGTGCGCAGGGCCGGGACGTCGAGTCGCTCGTCGTGCGTCAGCACGCACACGGCGGTGCGGGCGTCGGGGGAGTCGAGGTTCTCGAGGTACTCGTGCGGAGCCGCGACGACGAGTTCGGCGGCATCCGGGAACCGTTCGCGCGTGACCAGAAGCGCCCAGTCGTCGCACACCGTCACGGCGAAGCCCGCGGCCGCTCCGAGCCGGCACAGGGCGGCGGCGTGCTCACCCGCGCCCAGCACGATCAACCGCGGGAGGGCGGGTCGGTGCAGCTCGAGCGGCTCACCGTCGAGGTCGAGGCGCAGCGTCGCCT
>NZ_JARHXC010000117.1:0-1309 GCF_029222405.1 Microbacterium sp. Kw_RZR3
CGATCCGTCAGATCGCTCGGGACCTTGGCAGGCATCCCTCGACGGTGCTGCGGGAACTGCGACGCAATCGCGGCAACCTGCCGCGGTATCGAGCCAAACGCACCACCCGCCCGCCTACCCAGTCGGTGTTCTACTCACCCTCGACCGCGCAGGGCCGCGCGGATCGGCGCTTGTCGCGTCCCAAGCCCTCCAAGCTCGCATCACGGCCTCTGCTGCACGTCGAGGTGCAGCGGCGGTTGCTGCTCGGACACTCCCCGCAGCAGATCAGCCGACGACTACGGGTGGACTTCCCGGATGATGAGAGCATGCGCATCTCGCACGAGGCGATCTACCGGTCCCTGTTCGTGCAGGGTCGCGGTGAGTTACGCAACGAGCTCACACGGGCGCTGCGCACGGGACGCACCACTCGTAAGCCCCGCGCCCGCACCCAACGCCACGCGGCCGCCTCGGCCGGCCCGGGGAGGATCCCCGGGATGGTGATGATCTCCGACCGCCCCGCCGAAGCAGAAGATCGCGCCGTCCCCGGCCACTGGGAAGGCGACCTCATCATCGGCAAGGACGGTCTGTCACAGATCGGCACCCTCGTCGAACGCGCTACCCGGTTCGTGATCTTGCTGCACCTGCCCACCCGCCGAGACGCCGAAACCGTCGCCGACCAGATGATCCAACAGATGCGCCGTCTCCCGGACCTGCTCCGACGCTCGGTCACCTGGGACCAGGGCAAGGAGATGGCAGCACACGCCCGGATCACCGTCGAAGCCGACCTCCGCGACGGCATCTTCTTCTGCGACCCGCACTCACCCTGGCAGCGCGGAACGAATGAGAACACCAACGGGCTCCTCCGGCAGTACTTCCCCAAAGGCACCGACCTCTCCGGCTACACCCCCGACTACCTCGACTACGTCGCCACCCAACTCAACGACCGCCCCCGCATGACACTCGACTGGGCCACACCCACCGAAGCCCTCGAACGGCTACTCTCAACCCCACCAGACAACGGTGTTGCACTGACCGCGTGAATCCGCCCTTCAGCCGCTCCTCCCTTGGCCGAATCTCCTCCCATTGCCGAGTCTCGGCCTTCTCCTGTGGGAGGGGAGGTGATTCCGGGGCAGGAGGATCTCTGGCCCTAGGGTGTCCTCCCGTCGCCGAATCTCCTCCCGAACGGCCGGCACCCACCCGTAGCACTGCTTCTCCCCACCCCCACTTCTCCACAGGCTGGGATGCTGTTCCCGCGGGCGCGCTTCGCAATCCGGCACGCTTCCCGGATGAGCGCTCGACTATCCCGCCGCATCGAAGTCCTCCAGGCCCG
>NZ_JARHXC010000118.1:0-3580 GCF_029222405.1 Microbacterium sp. Kw_RZR3
CGATCGCGTTTATGGGCGGCGAAGTCGTGACCGCATTCCCACCCCGGGCAAAGCGGGCGGTGCCAGGATCGATGTATGGACCTCTCCGGCATCCCGATCACGACCATCCGCGGCGAGCAGACGACCTTCGGTGGCCTCACCGACGGCAAGGCGGCGCTCGTCGTCAACGTCGCTTCGCGGTGCGGTCTCGCGCCGCAGTACGAGGCGCTCGAGGCGCTGCACAAGAAGTACGCGGACCGCGGGTTCACGGTCATCGGCTTCCCGAGCAACCAGTTCCTGCAGGAGCTGAGCGACGAAGAGAAGATCGCGGAGTACTGCTCGGCGACGTGGGGTGTGACCTTCCCGATGTCGGAGAAGGTCAAGGTCAACGGGCGCCACGCGCACCCGCTCTACCAGGAGCTCACGCAGACCCCGGATGCCGAGGGCAAGAAGGGCCGCATCTCGTGGAACTTCGAGAAGTTCGTCGTCGCGCCCGACGGTCGCGTGACTCGTTTCAGCCCGCGCACGCTGCCGGACGCCCCCGAGGTCATCGCCGCGATCGAGGACGCGCTGCCGAACTGACGCGGCGCGCCACCCGCGCCACCCGCGCCCGCCGCGTCGCGCTGCGCCGCGCCCGCCGCGCTGCGCCGCGCGACATCGGTGACTGTCCAAGACACGCCGTAACGGGGCGAAGCGTTGCGGCGTGTTCTGGACACTCAACGTGAATGCGCGGGTCGGTAATCTGAGCGCCATGACCGATGCCGTCGTCCTCGTCTCCGGCGGTGCCGCCGTCACCCCGTACACCGACACCGAGCACGCCGCGGCGTCGGGTCTGGCCGCGGGCAACACGATGACCGCGCTCCGCGCGCACTTCCTCGCCCGTGGCATCCGCGTCTTCACCGCGCCGGCGCGGATCGGGGCGGGGGAGGTGCGGGAGGATGCCGGGTGGCAGGGCTTCGCCGACGTGCCGGTCGTGCTGCCCGCCGAGGTGACGATCAACGCGGTCGGTCGCGTCGACGACGCGGGCGTGGCACTCGCCGGGTTCCTTCGTCATCTCGCCGCCACGGAGGGTGTGGGCAGCGTCGACCTCGTCGGGTACTCGATGGGCGGGCTGTTCTCGCGCGCCGCGATCCGCGAGCTCGCCAGCGACGGCCCGCGGGTCGAACGTCTCGTGACGCTCGGCACCCCGTGGGACGGTTCGGTCCTCGGCGACCTGCTCGACGATGAGATCACCGAGGCCGACGCGCACGGTGACCCCGCGACGCTGCAGATCTTCGCCGAGGTGCGGCCCTACGCGGATGCCAACTCGCAGGGCGCCGCAGCGGAGGTCTCCCGCCGGTTCCTGCGCGGCTGGAACGACGCGCAGGCGGGGGTGCTCGACGGCATCCCGGTGACGGCGATCGGTGCGGGGTACTTCTCGGCGGCGAGCGAGCCGGCGCAGCTCTGGCCGCACGACGGACTCGTTTCGCTCACGAGCGGTCGGGCCGACGAGGTGCCGGCCGCGGTGCTCCCGGAGGTCGAGCGGCACTCGTTCCCCGATCACGTGCACAGCATCTTCTTCGCCGAGGCCTTCGGTCTGCCGTGGGAGCGTGCGTTGACATGGGATCCGGCGGTGTTCGCGGTCGTGGACGCGGCGCTCGGGCGCTGAGGCGGGCGCGTCAGAGTGTCGGAGCGACGAATTCGTGCGCGAGGTCGCTCACGGCGGCGATGTGGTCGAAGTCGTGGTCAGCGCTGAGAATGGTCGCGTCGTTGGCGATCGCGTACGCGGCGATCAGGATGTCCACGGTGCCCGCCGCGCGTACGAGTCCGGCGTTCCAGAGAGCGGATTGGATGCCGACGGTGAGTGACTCGTCGGGAGCGCGTTCCAGCGGGAAGCCGAGCGATATCTGCTCGAGGTAGTGCGCATGCTCCTCGGGCGAACGGGCACTGTGGCAGAACTCCAGCACCTGGGGTGGGCACGTGACGAAGAGGTCCGACGGGGACCGCGCGATTCTGTCGAGCCGCGTTCGAATGGCGGGGTCGCCCGAAGCCAAGCGTGCCCAGACCGAGTTGTCGACCAGGTAGTCCGTCACGGGGTCGGAGTGGTGACGGGGGAATCCAGTTCGGCTTCGAGGTCGGTGAGCCCGGCGATTCCGGCGATCATCGCGTCTTTCTGCTTCGACGCGATGAGCCGACGCAGGGCGAGGTCGAGCACCGCGCGGTTGGACGGCTCGCCGGTTACGAGACGCGCGCGTTCGAGAAGTCGTGGATCGAGATCGACGCTGGTGACTGCCATGGGTGGCTCCTCTCGATATATAAGTCAGTATATGCCGAGGTGGGCCTTCGGGGCTGGACGCCGTGGCATCCGGGGTATATGTTGTGAGCACCAACAAACCCGCCGTGCGTCACCGCGCACTCGTGCGTCTCCATGCGAAGGAGCAGGAATGCCCACCCCCACACGCGATGACAAGTTCTCGTTCGGACTCTGGACGATCGGCTACAACGGTGCCGACCCGTTCGGTGGCCCGACTCGCCCGGCACTCGACGTCGTGCACGCGGTCGAGAAGCTGTCCGAGCTCGGCGCCTACGGACTGACGTTCCACGACGACGACCTGTTCGCCTTCGGATCCACGGATGCCGAGCGCCAGACGCAGATCGATCGCCTGAAGGGCGCTCTCGCCGACACCGGCGTGATCGTGCCGATGGTGACGACCAACCTCTTCTCGGCCCCCGTCTTCAAGGACGGCGGCTTCACGTCGAACGATCGCCAGGTGCGCCGCTTCGCGCTCCGCAAGGTGCTGCGCAACCTCGACCTCGCCGCCGAGCTCGGCGCCAAGACGTTCGTCATGTGGGGCGGCCGCGAGGGCGCCGAGTACGACTCCGCGAAGGACATCCGCCAGGCGCTCGAGCGCTACCGCGAGGCCGTGAACCTGCTCGGCGACTACGTCACCGACAAGGGCTATGACATCCGCTTCGCGATCGAGCCGAAGCCCAACGAGCCCCGCGGCGACATCCTGCTGCCGACCCTCGGCCACGCGCTGGCGTTCATCGACTCGCTCGAGCGCCCCGAGCTCGTGGGCCTGAACCCCGAGGTCGGCCACGAGCAGATGGCGGGCCTGAACTTCGCCGCCGGCATCGCGCAGGCGCTGTACCACGGCAAGCTCTACCACATCGACCTCAACGGTCAGCGCGGCATCAAGTACGACCAGGACCTCGTCTTCGGTCACGGCGACCTGCACAACGCCTTCGCGCTCGTCGACCTGCTCGAGAACGGCGGCCCCGGTGGCGTTCCCGCGTACGACGGTCCTCGTCACTTCGACTACAAGCCCTCGCGCACCGAGGACGAGACGGGCGTCTGGGACTCGGTCTCGGCCAACATGAACACCTACCTGCTGCTCAAGGAGCGCGCCGCGGCCTTCCGCGCCGACCCCGAGGTGCAGGAGGCCCTCGAGGCCGCCAAGGTGCTCGAGCTCGCGCAGCCGACGCTCAACGAGGGCGAGTCGTACGACGACCTGCTGGCCGACCGCTCGGCGTACGAGGACTTCGACACCGACGTGTACCTCGGCGGCAAGGGCTTCGGCTTCGTCCGCCTGCAGCAGCTCGCCACCGAGCACCTGCTCGG
>NZ_JARHXC010000119.1:0-2230 GCF_029222405.1 Microbacterium sp. Kw_RZR3
CGCAACCACCCCCGCCCGCAACCACGCCACTCGCAGCCGTCCACAGTGGCGACCCAGAAGCTCGCTTTGTACGCCACGTATATCGGCGCCGAGACGCGCGCTGACCAGAATGAGCGGGAACGCCCCGCCCCGACACAGGAGGACCCATGACCGATTCGCGCGAGAGCGAGCTGCTGGCATCCGTACCCACCGGCCTGCTGATCGACGGGGAATGGCGCGCGGCGACCGGCGGCAAGACCGTCGCGGTGAACGATCCCGCGACCGGCGATGTGCTGATCGAGATCGCCGACGCGAGCGTCGAAGACGGCGTCGCCGCGATGGATGCCGCGGCCGAGGCGTTCCCGTCGTGGGCGGCGACCCCGTCGCGGGAGCGGGCCGAGATCCTCCGCCGCGCCTTCGACCTGCTGCAGGAGCGCAAGGAAGACATCGCGCTGCTGATGACGCTCGAGATGGGCAAGCCCCTCGCCGAGGCGCGCGGCGAGGTCGTCTACGGCGGGGAGTTCCTGCGCTGGTTCAGCGAGGTCACTGCGCACACCCAGGGCCGTTACGGCGCGAACCCCGAGGGCACCGGTCGCATGATCGTCACGCATCACCCGGTGGGTCCCTGCTACCTCATCACCCCGTGGAACTTCCCCCTCGCGATGGCCACCCGCAAGATCGCCCCCGCGCTCGCCGCCGGCTGCACGGTGGTCATCAAGCCGGCTACCCTCACCCCTCTCACCACGCTGTTCTTCGCACAGATCCTCCAGGACGCGGGCGTCCCGGCCGGTGTCGTCAACGTCGTCACCACGACGAACACCGGCCCGGTCTCGGAGCGCATCATCTCCGACCCGCGCCTGCGCAAGCTCTCCTTCACCGGGTCGACCCCGGTCGGCGTCAAGCTGCTGCAGCAGGCGGCCCCCGGTGTGCTCCGCACCTCGATGGAGCTCGGCGGAAACGCCCCGTTCGTCGTGTTCGACGATGCCGATCTCGACAAGGCCGTCGACGGTGCGATGCTCGCGAAGTTCCGCAACATCGGCCAGGCGTGCACCGCGGCCAACCGCTTCATCGTGCAGCGCAGCGTCGTCGAGGAGTTCACCCGCCGCGTCACCGAGCGCGTGCAGGGCATGAGGATCGGCCGCGGCACCGAGGAGGGCGTGCAGATCGGCCCGCTGATCGACGACCGCGCGGTCGACAAGGCCAAGACCCTCGTCGGTGATGCTGTCGAGCGCGGCGCCACCGTCACCACGGGCGGTTCGCCCGTCGACGGCCCCGGCACCTTCTTCGAGCCCACGGTCGTCTCGGACGTGCAGCCCGGCAGCGACATCCTCCGCGAGGAGATCTTCGGACCCGTGCTCGCGATCGTCCCCTTCGACGACGAGGACGACGCCGTGCGCATCGCCAACGACACCGAGTACGGCCTCGTCTCGTACGTCTTCACCGAGTCGCTCGCGCGCGGTCAGCGCATGATCGACAAGCTCGAGACCGGAATGATGGGCCTCAACGTCGGCGTCGTCTCCAACGCCGCCGCGCCCTTCGGCGGCTGGAAGCAGTCCGGCCTCGGCCGCGAGGGCGGCGACGAGGGCATCCACGAGTACCTGCAGACGAAGTACACGCTGACGGCCAACCCGTACGCGTAAAGACACCGGATGCCACGACCCCGGCGCCCCACGAGGGCCCGGGGTCGTGCCGCGCGAGGCGGTGAGTTGCGCCGTATGTCCGCTGCGAGGCCTCCCGGCCGCGCATATGGCGCAAGTCAGCGGGGTCGGCCGGGCCGGGTCGGGTCGGGTCGGGTCGAGGCTGCGGCGGAGGGGGAGCCGGCGTGAGGGAGAGTCAGCGCGTCGACCTGATGCGCGGAGGAGTCGCGCTCACGACGAGACTCGACCCCGTGGCGCCGCCGTCACGGGGCAGTGCTGCGCACCGACGACGGCGTCTGCGCGAACTCGCGCTTGAACGCGCGGGTGAAGCTGTCGATGTCGAGGAAGCCGCTGCGGCGCGCAGCCTCGTTCACGCTCGCGCCGCCGACCAGCAGCCGCCGGCTGTGGCGCAGCCGGCAGTTGCGGATGAACGCCGCCGGTGATTCACCGTCCGCGGCGAACAGCTTCTGCAGGGTGCGCACGGCGATGTGGAAGTGGGCGGCGACCCGTTCGGGGGTGAGATCGGGGTCGGCGGCGTTCTCGTCGATCCAGAGTCGGATCCCCTCAGCGAGAAGCCGGGGGTCCGCGGCCGGCGAACCGTCATCGCGGCCGCG
>NZ_JARHXC010000011.1:0-20297 GCF_029222405.1 Microbacterium sp. Kw_RZR3
ACCCGAACCGGATCGAGCATCCGTCCCGCGCGAACGTCGTTTCCGGAAACCGCCGCACATCGCCGATCCGAGGCCGTAAAGCGAGCTCGGGACCCGCGCTGGCGAACCGTGCTCGCACCGCGTGAACCGCTCTCGCGTTGAGCGTGGGAGCTGCGCTCGTCGCGAGCACGGCGCCGCTCGCGCCTGCAATGCAATCGATTGAATTTGCGGTAGCGTCGAAGAGCTACCGCCGTACGAACAGAGAGGCCGCCACCCATGGCCGAACCCCAGAACACCTCCCGACCTCTCCTGACCCCCGGGCAGATGGGCGTCGACTACGAGATGCGGGTCGACTTCTCCCGCCTACGCGACTACCGCCTGTCGCGCGCGCAGGCCGCGCTGGAAGCGAGCGAATGCGGCGCCTTCCTGCTGTTCGACTTCTACAACATCCGCTACACGACATCGTCATGGGTGGGCGGCGCCCTCGGTGACAAGATGATCCGCTACGCCCTCCTGACCCGCGGCGGCGAACCGCATCTGTGGGACTTCGGGTCCGCCGTCAAGCACCACCAGCTCTACTCTCCGTGGCTCAACCACGATCACAACCACCCCGGTTTTCTCGGCTTCCGAGGCGCCGTGGCACCCACAGCCGGCCTCATGGTCGACGCCGTCACCGAGATCAAAGGCATCCTGAGAGATCTCGGCCTGCACAACGCGCCGGTCGGGATCGACATCGTCGAACCGCCATTCCTGTTCGAAATGCAGCGGCAGGGATTCACCGTCGTCGATGCTCAGCAGCACATGCTCGATGCTCGGGAGATCAAGAGCGCCGACGAGATCATGCTCCTGAATCAGGCCGCGGCGATGGTGGACGGCGTCTATACCGACATCGTCGAGGCGCTCAAACCCGGGGTGCGCGAGAACGAGATCGTCGCATTGGCATCGAAGAAGCTCTACGAGTACGGATCCGATCAGGTCGAAGCGATCAACGCCATCTCGGGCGAGCGGTGCAACCCGCACCCGCACAACTTCACGGACCGCATCATCCGGCCCGGCGACCAAGCGTTCTTCGACATCATCCATTCATTCAACGGCTACCGCACGTGCTACTACCGCACGTTCAGCGTGGGACGGGCGACCGGACCGCAGCGGGCAGCGTACTCGCGGGCTCGGGAGTGGATGGACAACGCCATCTCGGCCATCAAGCCCGGCGTCGGCTCCGACGAGATCGCCTCGTTGTTCCCCACCGCCGAGTCTCTGGGCTTCGACGACGAGCTGTCCGCGTTCGGCCTGCAGTTCTGCCACGGACTCGGACTGGGCCTGCACGAGCGGCCCATCATCTCGCGCTTGAACAGCTACCGCGAACCCGTAGAGCTCAAGGCCGGAATGGTGTTCGCCGTCGAGACGTACTGTCCCGCCAGCGACGGCTACTCCGCCGCACGTATCGAAGAAGAGATCGTCGTCACCGACAACGGCCCGGTGGTGCTGACGAAGTACCCCGCCGAAGAACTCATCGTCGCGAACCCCTATTGATGGACGACCCCCAGCCGCGCGGCCGAGCCGACACGAAACGCTCATCCGCGCGCGCCGCAAGACGAAAGCCGCGGAGCAGCGCGTCCGTGCCCGACGCGGCGTGCCCGAGCGACGCGAGGGCACGATGAAGGCGTATTACAGTGCGCACATGGCCGACTCACGCGTTCCGACCTTGAAAGACGTGGCCCGTGGGGCGGGTGTGCACGTCGCAACAGCCTCACGAGCCTTGAGCGACGACCAATCGCACCTCGTGAGCGAGGCGACCAGGCTCCGTGTCCGGACCGCAGCGAGGTCACTCGGTTACCGCACGAACGCCGTGGCCAAGAGCCTCCGTAAAGGACGCACGGGCACGATCGGCGTCGTGGTCGCCGACCTCGCGAACCCCTTCATCGTCTCCCTCCTCCGAGGCATCGAGCATGAGGCCCGGGCGGGCACCTACATGCCCCTGGTCGCAGAGACGCACGACGACCCTGCGATTCTGCGCGGCGTCGTCGCCCGCCTGCTGGGCAACCAGGTCGATTGCATCATCCTCAGCGCTGTCAAGGTCGACGACGAGGACTTCGTCACCGAGCTCGAGAGCCAGGTGCCCGTCGTCCTCGCGGTGCGTGGCTTCGAGGCCATCGACGGTGCCGATCAAGGGCACTTCGAGGTGATCCCGGACGATTTCGAGGGTGCCCGTCTCGCGACCCGCCACCTCATCGACCTCGGTCACCGGCGCATCGCTCAGATACCCGGCACCGTGAGCATCTCATCGTTCGTCCGGCGAGCGCGCGGATTCGACGCCGCGGTGAGCGCCCACCCCCGGGTAGTCGACGTCTCGACGGGGGAGTACGCCGTGGAGAGCACGGTGGACGAGGGACGCCGTCTGGCCCAGGACGTGCTCCGCCGCCCCGAGGCTGAGCGCCCGACCGCGATCTTCGCCCACAACGACCTGATGGCCGTGGGAGTACTGGATGCCGTCCGCAGCCTCGGCCTGCGCTGCCCCGAAGACATCTCGATCGTCGGGTACAACGACGCGCCGCTCATCGACCACCTCGATCCGCCGTTGACGACTGTGCGCCTGCCCGGCTTCGAGGTCGGACGACAGAGCGCCCGGATCGCTTTCGATCTCCTCGAAGGTGTCGAGGTCCCCACAGCACGCCTCACCTTCGCGCCCGAATTCGTCGAACGTCGCTCCACCTGCCCGCCCCCCTCCCCCTCCTGATCTCGCACATTCACTGGAGTTCTCATGGCAACCGTCGGATTTCTCGGCCTCGGCACGATGGGCGCCGCCATGGCGCACCGGCTCTTGGACGCCGGCCACACGGTGTTCGTGTGGAACAGGTCTGCGACAGCGGTCGAGCAGCTCATCGCTGCCGGCGCCCGCGCGGCGGCCACCCCTGCCGAGGCCCTTCGCGCGGGCGTGGCGTTCTCAATGCTGGCCAATGACGACGCTGCACTGTCGGTGTTCACCGACGAGGCGCTGGCTGCGGCGAGCGGATCGGTGCACGTCAACATGTCCACCGTGAGCGTGGACGCCGCGCGCGAACTGGCAACGCGCCACCGCAGAACCGGTGTCGAGTATGTCGCCGCCCCCGTCCTCGGACGTCCCCACCTCGCGGCGAGCGGCCAACTGAACATCGTCGCCGCGGGTGCCCGTTCGGCGGTCGAGCGCGCCGAGGCGTTCTTGGGCGTGCTCGGAAAGCGCACGTGGTGGCTCGGAGAAGATCCCGAGCAGGCGAATCTCGTGAAGATCGGCGTGAATTACAACCTGATCCACACCCTTCAAGCCCTGGCGGAGTCCGTGAACCTCATGGAGCGCGGCGGCGTGAACGCCGAGACGTTCATCGAGATCCTCACCGACGCCGCATACACCGGCAGCGCGTACACCGGCTACGGCAAGATGATCGCCGAACGGGGTTACCTTCCCGTGGGTTTCTCGGCCGCGCTCGGCTTGAAAGACCTCACCCTCGCGCAGTCCGCCGCACGAGAACTCGGCGCGGCTCTCCCGACGGCTCCCCTCCTCGGCGAACTCTTCCAAGAGACCGTCGACGACCCCGAACTGTCGCAGCTCGACTGGTCAGCCATGGCGGAGATCACGCGCCGAAAGGGATGAACGCCGGTGCCGGGGGCCCGTCGCGATATCAGCGCGGCGAGCCCCCGCGTCATCGTCAGGCGCGCAAAGAGCCGCCGTTGATGCGGATGACCTCGGCGTACCAGTCGAACGACTTCTTCTTGTAGCGCTCCAGCGAACCGGAGCCGTCGTCGTTGCGGTCGACGTAGATGTACCCGTAACGCTTGCTCATCTGCGCGGTGGTCGCGCTGACGATGTCGATGCAGCCCCACGAGGTGTAGCCGAGCACCTCCGCGCCGTCGGCGATCGCCTCACCCACCTGCACGAGGTGGTCGTTGAGGTAGTCGATGCGGTAGTCGTCGAGCACCGTCTTCACGCCGTCGATCTCGACGAGCTCATCCCGGGCCCCGAGGCCGTTCTCGACGACGAAGAGCGGCTTCTGCCAGCGTTCCCAGAACTGGTCGATGACCAGGCGCAGTCCGACGGGATCGATCTGCCACCCCCACTCGCTCGCCGGGAGCGTCGGGTTGGGGATGCCGCCGATGATGTTGCCCTCGCCGCGCACGAGCTTGTCGGGATCGGCGGTGTGCGCGACCGACATGTAGTAGCTGAACGACACGAAATCGACCGTGTGGCGGAGGTCTGCGCGGTCTTCGTCGGTGATGTCGAGCTCGATGCCCTTCTCGCGGAGCGTGCGCAGGAAGTACCCGGGGTAGGCCCCTCGGGTGTGCACGTCGCCGAAGGCGAGGTTGGAGTGGTCCAGCTCCATCACCGCGAGCGCGTCGGCGGGCGAGGGGGTGAGCGGATAGATCGGCATCGCGATGATCATGCACCCCACCTGAGCGCCGGGGGCGACCTCGCGAGCGATCCGCGTGGCCCGGGCGGATGCCACGAGCTCGTGGTGCATGGCCTGGTACAGGTCTCGCTCGGTCAGGTCGTCGCGCGGGGGAATGCCCGCCGACATGAACGGCTCGTGCAGCACCGAGTTGACCTCGTTGAAGGTCAGCCAGTACTTCACGCGACGGCCGTACCGCTCGAAGAGCGTGCGGGCGTACCGCTCGTAGAACCCGATCATGCGGCGGTCGGTCCAACCGCCGTACTCGTCGGCCAGGTGCAGCGGCGTCTCGTAGTGCGAGATCGTGACGAGCGGCTCGATTCCGTACTTCTCGAGCTCGTCGAGAACCCGATCGTAGAACGCCAGGCCGGCCTCGTTCGGCTCGGCCTCGTCGCCGTTCGGGAAGATGCGGCTCCACGCGATCGAGAACCGGAACACCGTGAAGCCCATCTCGGCGAACAGGGCGATGTCCTGCGCGTAGCGGTGGTAGAAGTCGATGGCCTCGAGCTTGAGGTTGTCGGGGGTGGGCCCGGGGGTGCGGGGCGTACGCAGCCCCTGGGGCAGCACGTCCTGCACGGACAGTCCCTTGCCGTCCTGGTCGTAGGCGCCCTCGATCTGGTTGGCGGCGACGGCACCGCCCCAGAGGAATCCCTCGGGGAATGACGTGGTGGTCATGCTCTCTCCTTCTGCGTCGTGTCGGGGGTCATCGGGAACTCACCGTCTGCTCGACCGCGACGGCGCGCATCAGCGTTTCGCCGTGCGAGAGCGGGCCGGATGCCACATCGGCGATGTCGGGATAGAGGTCGCCGTTGGTGACGATGACGGGGGTGGTCAGGTCGTATCCGGCAGCGGCGATGGCGGCGAGGTCGAACTCGATCAGCAGGTCTCCTCGCGACACGCTCTGCCCACTGGCGACGCGCAACGTGAAGTGCTTCCCCCCGAGACGGACGGTGTCGATCCCGACATGGATGAGCACCTCCGCACCGTCGGCGTGACGCAGACCGATCGCGTGACCGGTGGGGAAGGCGGCGATCACCGTGGCATCCATCGGCGCGTACAGGGCTCCGCTGGTGGGGACGATCGCGACACCGGGACCGAACGAGCCGTCCGCGAAGGCGGCATCCGGAGTCTCGCTCAGGGGAATCACGGTGCCGTCCAGGGGGCTGGAGAGGACGACGTCGGTGGTGTCGACCGGTGTCGTTTCCGGCTCGGCCGGCTCCGCGAACCCGAAGACGAGCGTCAGCACGAACGGCACGACGAGGGATGCGAGCAGGCCGATGACGAGCGCGACGCCATCGCCGTTGCCAATCAGCGCCGGGAGAGACAGGGCGGAGGGGGTGACGAAAGCGGTCGTGAAGCCGTCCCCCAGCGAGATCATCGCCCCACCGACCGCACCGCCGACGATGCCGAAGGCGAACGGGCGCTTCAGCGGAAGGTTCACGCCGTAGACGGCGGGCTCGGTGATGCCGGCGAGCACGGCCGACAGTGTCGCGGGGGCGGCGAGGGACTTCAGCGTGCGGTTGCGTGTGCGCAGGAACACGGCGAATGCGGCGGCACCCTGGGCGAGGACGGAGGCGAACAGCGGGGCGATGATGAGCGAGCGTCCGGCTTCCTGCAGTTCCAGCGCGGCGAGCGGCGCCAGACCCCAGTGCAGACCGAACATCACGAAGATCTGCCACAGACCGCCCATGATCGCGCCTCCGGCCCACGGGGCCGCCTGGAAGATCCACGCGATGCCGCCGCCCAGCCAGCCGCTGACGACCGCGGACAGGGGCCCGATGACCACGAAGACCAGCGGGACGGCGACGAGCACCACGAGCATCGGCGTGACGAACCGGCGCAGCACGGCGGGGAGCGCGGCGTACAGGAAGCGCTCCGCATAGCTCTGCAACCACACGATCACGATGATCGGAATCACGCTGGTGACGTAGCTGACCATCGTGAAGGGGATGCCGAAGAACGTGACGTCGGCGGCACCGGTGAGCGTCGACAGCGACGGGTACACCAGCGCGGCCGCGATCGCGAAGGAGGTGAACTCGTTCGCCTTGAAGTACCGGGCCGCGGTGAAGGCGAGAGCGAGCGGCAGGAAGTGGATGAAGGCGTCGGCCAACGCGTTCAACACGACATAGGTCGTGGTCTGCGGGTCGATCCATCCGAACGTGACGGCGGCGGCGAGGAACGCCTTCAACAGTCCGGTGCCCGCGAGCGCCCATAGCAGCGGGGTGAACAGGGCCGCGATCATCGAGACGAAGCGGTTGAAGAGGCTCTTGCGCGGTCCGCTCGTGGTGACGACCTTCGTCGAAGCCGTCGTCAGGTTCGAGATCTTCCCGATCTCGGCGTACACGTCGGGCACATCGGTACCGATCACGACCTGGTACTGGCCCCCCGCCTGGGCGACGGTCACCACACCCGGCAGGGCCGCGATCGCGGCGGTGTCGGCCTTCGACTCGTCATTCAACACGAACCGCAGCCGGGTCGCGCAGTGCACGAGCGAGCGCACGTTCGCCTCACCGCCGACGCCGCGCAGCACACCGGCGGCTGTCTTCGAGTAGTCCATGGTTCTCTGCTTTCCACCGCGTCGATGCGGTTCTCCGTCCCGCTTCCGTGCGGGTTCTCGGCCAGGGATCGGACCGTTTCCGGGCAACAAAAAAACCTGAACCCCTGCGTCACGAAAGTGACGGGGTCCAGGTTTTGCCTGCTGACGCAGTAACAATCCAAGATTCATGCATCGGCTGTCACACCGGTACGACAGGGAACATAGCACGCGCCAACGCCCTGTCGTCAACTCCTCTTCGCGTACTCGCCACCTCCGCTCCAAGCAGGAGATACGGTGAAGCGGGACGACCGCGACGATGATCAGTCGGACGCTCGCACGAGCGAGACGGCGACCGGCCACCATCTGCGACACGCCCCGTTCGAGCCCGAAACGGCGCCTCCCCGCCCCTTCCCCACGACCGAAAACGATGCCGTCGCTTCACGCCGCGGCGTCCATTCCTTGGAGTGCATATGACCCGCATCGCTTTCCTCGACGTCGACGGCACGATCCTCGAGCACGGCTCGCTCATCGCCCCCTCGACCGTGACCGCGATCCGCCAGGCCCGCGCGAACGGCCACCAGGTGTGGCTGAGCACGGGCCGCTCCGCCGGCGACGTCCACCCCGATGTCCTCGCGATCGGTTTCGACGGCGCGATCACCAACGGCGGCGCGTACGCGACGCGCGGGGAGGAGATGCTCGTCGAGCAGCCGATGCCCCGCGCCGATGTCGAGCTGCTCGAGCGGTACTTCGAGGCCCACGGCATCCACTACTTCCTGCAGACGCACGGCGGTGTCTTCGCGAGCGAGGGGATGGGCGCCGTCATGACGGCGTACCGCCGCGAGCGTCACGCGGAGCGCGCCGCTCAGCTCGCGGAGCAGGGCCTGACCGCGGAGGAGCCGCTGTGGAAGGAGCCGCGCCCCGTCGCGGAGGTCGATCGCGACGCGGTCGCCAAGGCCGTGTTCGTGAGCCCCTCGATCGACACGGTCGCTCACGCGGCCGCCGAACTCGGCGCCGCCTTCCACGTCATTCCCGGCTCGATCCCGCTGCCGGGCGGCTCGAACGGCGAGATCGGCCAGGCGGGCGTGACCAAGGGCTCCGCGATCACCTCGGTGCTCGCGCAGCTGGGCTTGCCCGCGACGGATGCCATCGGCATCGGCGACAGCTGGAACGACGTCGAGATGTTCGAGGTCGTCGGGACGCCCGTCGCCATGGGCAACGCGGTGCCCGAGCTGCAGAAGCTCGCCGGTCGGGTCACGACGTCGGTGCTGGATGACGGTGTGCACAACGCTTTCGCGGAGCTCGGGCTGATCTGACCTGCGGGGGCTTCGTGGTTCATCTGCAGGAGCGATGACTCCCGCAGCGACTCGAAGGCCCCGTCAGACCACATCTGTCACACCGGTCATGCAGGTGGACCAGTGCCCTTGCCCGGCCCGGTCGCGCGCGGGGCACGGCCTCACGCCCCGTCGCGCCCGGGGCGCGGCCCATTTGCATGATCCAGCCGCCTCAGCGCATCGATTCCCCCCGCGCGGGTAACTCCTGCCCCACGCCTCATGCAGGTGAACCACAGCACCTTGCGCTCGCGCGCCAGGTCCCCGTCGAAGGGACCGACGCTTCGACGAGTTCAGCCACCTCCACGGAAACCCAGGTCCCTGAGCCTGTCGAAGGGACCGATACCCCGCGTCAGTCCAGGAAGATGTCCGGGTACATCGCCTCATCCGGCGTCCCCGGCACGGCGGCGTAGCCCGAGAAGTCGGTCACGCCGGCGGCGAGAAGCACGTCCTCGACGATCAGCGTCTGCCCGGTCAGCTCGCGCGACGGCGAGGTGAGCACCTCGTACGCGGCGTCGGCGTAGATCTCGGGCGTGCGCGACACGGCCATCAGCCGGTCGCCGCCGATGACGTTCTGCACCGCCGCCGTCGCGATGGTCGTGCGCGGCCACAGGGTGTTCGCCGCGATCCCGTCGCTCTGGAACTCCGAGGCGAGACCCAGCGTCGCCATCGTCATCCCGAACTTCGCGAGGCTGTACCCCGTGTGCGCCCCGAGCCATTTCGGTGTGACGTTCAGCGGCGGCGACAGTGACAGGATGTGCGGGTTCTCGGCATCCTTCAGCTGCGGAACGGCGGCGCGCGAGAGCAGGAACGTCCCGCGGACGTTCACGTCCTGCATGAGGTCGTACTTCTTGGTCGCGAGGTCGAGCGAGCCCGAGAGGTCGATCACGCTGGCGTTGTTGACGACGATGTCGATGCCGCCGAATTCCCCGACCGTCCGCACCACGGCTTCGGTGATGGATGCCTCGTCCCGCACGTCGCCGACGATCGGCAGCGCCCGACCGCCCGCCGCGCGGATCGCCTCGGCCGCGGTGTGCACCGTGCCCTCGAGCTTGGGGTGGGGGGTGTCGGTCTTGGCGAGCAGCGCGATGTTCGCGCCGTCGCTCGCGGCGCGCAGCGCGATCGCGAGGCCGATGCCACGGCTGCCGCCCGACATCAAGATGGTCTTACCTGCGAGCGTCACGAACGTGGTCCTTTCGCGGAGGCAGCGGCGAACGCGGCGACCCGCACCTTCGCCTCGGAGGTGTCGAACGCGGCGCCGATCGTCGCGGCCTCGTCGTCGAGATTCTCCGCGAACGTCCGGCCGGCGCCCACGCGCACGAGACGCGTCGCCTGCCCGAACGCCGCGGTCGCCCCATCGAGCCAGAAGCGCGCGACCTCCTCGACCCGCGCCGACAGATCCTCGGTTGCCACGACCTCGGCCACCAAGCCCCACTCCAGCGCCTCGGAGGCCGAGAGCATCCGGTCCTGCAACAGCAGCTGCAGAGCCCGCCGCTGTCCGATCGCCGCGGGCAGCAGGGTCGAGACGCCGAGGTCGGGCGTCAGGCCGATGTTCGCGTACCGGCTGACGAAGCGCGCGTTCTCGCTCGCCACGACGTAGTCAGCGGTCAACATGAGTCCGAGCCCGCCGCCCGCGACAGCGCCCTGCACGGCCGCGACCATCGGCAACGGCGCTTCGACGAAGGTACGGATGCCGTCGTGGATCGCCCGCGCCGTCTCGGTCACCTCGGCGCCCGAGGAGCCCGTGGTCGCCATGGCCACCACGTCGCCACCCGCGCAGAAGGCGGGGCCGTTGGCATCCAGGATCACCGCTCCGACCGACGGATCGGAGGTGACCTCGTGCGCGACCGCGCGCCAGCGGGCGGCCATGGGGAAGTCCATCGCGTTGAGCGAGGCGGGCCGGTCGAACGTCACCCGCGCGAGACCGCCCTCAACGTGGAGCAGGATGCCGTCGCTCATTTCGGTGCCATCCGAATCGCGCCGTCGAGGCGGATCGTCTCGCCGTTCAGGTAACCGTTGTCGACGATCGCGAGCACGAGCCGTGCATACTCGTCGGGCGCACCGAGGCGCGAGGGGTACGGCACCTGTTGGCCGAGCGAGTCCTGCGCCGCCTGCGGCAGACCCTTGAGCATCGGGGTCTCCATGATCCCGGGGGCGATCGTGACGACCCGGATGCCGTGACGCGCGAGCTCGCGGGCGATGGGGAGGGTCATCGCGTGAACGCCGCCCTTGCTCGCCGAATACGCGGGCTGGCCGATCTGCCCGTCGAAGGCCGCGACGCTGGCGGTGTTGACGATGACGCCGCGGTCGCCTCCCTCGGTCGGCTCGGTTCGGGCCATGACGGCCGACGTCTGAGCGATGACGTTGTAGGTGCCGATGAGGTTGACCCGGATGACGCGCTCGAAGTCGCCGAGCGGAGAGGGGGTGCCGTCACGGTCGAGAACCTTGGCGGGCGGGGCGATGCCGGCGCAGTTGACGACGATGCGGAGCGGCCCCGCCTCGGACGCGCGGGCCGCGGCAGCGGCGACCTGTTCGGCGTCCGTCACGTCGGCGGGGGCGAACGTACCGCCGAGTTCCGCGGCGATGTCCGCGCCGGGCGACGACGGGAGGTCGACGACGGTGACGTGCGCGCCCGCGGCAGCGAGGCGGCGCGCGGTGGCCAGGCCCAGGCCCGAGGCACCGCCGGTGACGAGGGCGGAGGCTCCTGAGATGTCCATGCGTTCTCCTTCGAAGCAGAAACTGAGTATCACCCTACCCGGGACTCAGGTTCGCGCCGAGCCCCGCCCGCGTCGCCGCCCCGTGCGCTGCGGATGCGTGTGGATGGCGGCCGTCGTCGCCCCGTCGACGAGCAGCGCGACTTCGTCGGGCTTCCAGCCGTACACGTCGCGCAGACTGTCGCCGAGCCTCGTGATCGCGTCCGGCATCGTGATCTCCACCCCGCGAGGGAGATCTCGCGCGGTCTCGTCGAACGTCCGCGCCGTGCTCTGCAGCTCGGCGACCATCGCCCGCATGCGTTCCGGTCCGTACGCGGCGGATGCCAGGGCCCAGTCGCCCACGACCACCGCTCGCCCCGCCGGGCAGGCGACCGGTGCCGCCTGAGCGCGCGGCCCGACGCGAACCCGCACGACGGCGACCCCGATCCCCAGGATCGCGAGGGTTCCGGCGATGGTCACCGGAGCGAACGAGAACCAGAGCGCGTACAGCGGCGAGTCCGCCCCGGCGATGAACCCGACGATGATGCGGGTTGCCGAGTACGTCGCGTAGGCGGCGTTCGCGGTCAAGATCAGACGCATCGGCCAGCGCGGCTCGAGGCGCAGACGGGCGGCGGATAAGGCACACGCCGTGCACAGCACCGTCAGCAGAAGGACCTTCACCACCAGAGACCACGGCAGCGACACCGTAGCCGTCACGACAGCCGTCACCGCAACCAGGGCCAGGCTCGCGGTCGCCCAGCGCCGCGCCCTCCGACCCGCGAGGGCTTCCAGCGCGATGAGCAGCAGGGCGGGGGCAAGAACCATCGCCACATCACCCAGCACGAGAGCGACGATGCCCCCGCCCGCGCCGTACATGAAGTACATCGCGCTCGAGCCCACCGCGGCCACGCCCGACACGGCGGCGTAACGCAGGAACAGCGTCATCGCCCCCGGAGTACCGATCCGCGGCAGAGCGGCCAAGAGCACCGCGGCCGCGACAGCGACGCTCACCGCCAAAATCCCAAGCGACAGTTCCATGACCCCCCCGGTCCTCATTCTGCCCGCCCACCAGGGCCCCGGTTGGCCGGGGGCCGCACATGCTCGACCGCTCGCGCGCCCGCCGCAGACGCACCGCCGCGCGCCACCACGAGCGGCGCGGCCCGTTGAGCGTCCACAACATCCGGATCCCCGCCAAAAACGTCCGGGTGTTCCGGACACTCGGCCCGCGCTCAGCCCGCCGCGGGCTCGCGCCCGCGAGGGGAGCGCGCGAGGATCGAGCGATGAGCATCCCCGCGGCGTCCGAGCCCGTCCCGGCGCGCGTGCGGGATCTCGCCGGCGACGCGGCGCTCGAGCCGGTGTGGCGCAACGCCATCGGCGGTGTGACGTTCCGAGCGGCGGGGGCCGACGGCATCCGGTTCGTGAAGGTCGGGCCGCGCAACGCCGAGACCTCGATGCGCGCCGAGGCGGAACGTCTGCGCTGGGCGGGCTCATTCACCCCCGTGCCGCGCGTGTTGGACCAGGGACAGGATGCCGCGCACGAGTGGCTCGTGACGGAGGCGATGCCGGGGCTCTCCGCCGTCGATCCGCGGTGGATCGCCGACCCCGCTCGTGCGGTACGGGCGGTGGGAGGAGGGCTGCGGGCCCTGCACGAGGCGCTGCCGGTGGCCGAGTGCCCGTTCTCGTGGGCGGTGCCCGAGCGTCTCACGAACGCCGCGGGACGTGGCATCCGGGTGCCCGACGACCTACGTGACGCCCCGCCGATCGATCGGCTCGTCGTCTGCCACGGCGACGCGTGCGTGCCGAACACCCTCATCGCCGACGACGGCGAGTGGACCGCGCACGTCGACCTCGGAGCCCTCGGCGTCGCGGATCGCTGGGCCGATATCGCGGTCGCGGCGATGTCAACGGTGTGGAATTACGGTCCCGGCTGGGAGGAGCCGCTCCTCGAGGCCTACGGCGTCACTCCGGATGCCACCCGCCTGGCGTACTACCGAGCGCTGTGGAACGCGACGTAACGCCCCTTCCCTCCGCGCCCCGCCCCGGCTCGAGCCCAACCCCGAACTCCGTTGAGTGTCCAAAACACCCGGACGATTTTCAAAAGTGTCCGGGTTTCTTGGACACTCAAGGCTCCGAACGCAGCGTGACGGCGCGGTGCGCGCGTAACGGCGAGGCCGCAGCACCTGCGGGCGCAGCGCCCCCGCCGAGGCCTACGTACCCACCACGCGGAACGCGCCCGACACCACGGCGGCGCTCAGCGCCACGGCGACGAGGGCGACGGAGCCGGTGAGGGCGACGGCATCCCGACCCGACAGCGTCGACGGACGCGACCAGGTGCGCTCGATGTCGGCGCCGAAGCCGCGGGCCTCCATCGCGGTGGCGAGCGTCGTCCCGCGGCGCACGGCGAAGACCAGCAGCACGAACGCCATCGAGAAGAACCGGCGCAGCGCCCCTCGATCGCCGAGCCCGCGGGCGCGCCGGGCGAGGGTCATCGTGCGCCAGTCGTCGACGAAGAGCCCGACCGTGCGCGCACCCGCGAGCACGCCGAGCACGAACCGGCTCGGGAGCTTCGCGACCTGCGCCAGGGCGTCCGCGAGCTCGGTCGGGTCGGTGCGCGCGAACAGCAGGATCATCGGCAGCGCGAGCGCGACGACGCGCAGCAGCACCGCGAACGACAGCGCGAGCGAGTCGTCGCTGATCGTCGCGAAGAGGAAGGTGCCGTAGACGGTTCCCCCCGGTCGCGCGTACAACAGCATGCTGACCGCCGCGACCGGGGCGAACAGCAGCACCGGCACGAGGCGCTTCGCCACGACGCGGTACGCCAGACCCGTGAACGGCACGCACAGCAACTCGAGCACGAGCGCGACGGCCGCGCTCACCGCATCGACGGAGACCAGCAGGGGCACTGCGAGCACCACCACCATGGCGACCTTCGTCACGGGATTCACGCCGTCGAGCCACGCCGTGCGCGGCGCGACGTCGACCGCGGTCACGCCGCGTCCCCCAGCGCGATGCGGTGCTGGCCGAGGTGCCGCACCACGTCGGCGTCGTGGGTCACGGCGACGACGGTGCGCCCTCGCGCGATCTCGCGCTGCAGCAGCGCGACGAGCTCGCTCCATCCGCGCCGATCTTGCCCGAACGTCGGCTCGTCGAGCACGATCACCTCGGGCGAGGCCGCGAGCACGGTCGCCACCGACAGGCGCCGCTTCTGCCCTCCCGACAGCGTGAAGGGGTTCGCGAGGGCGAGGGATGCCAGATCCAACCTCTCGAGAAGCTCGTCGACGATCGCGTCGACCTGGGCAGTCGGCATCCGCAGGGCTTTCGGTCCGACCGCGAGCTCGTCACGGAGCGTGGGGGCGAGGAACTGATGCTCGGGCTCCTGGAACACCGTGCCGATGCGGGTGAGCAACTCGGTCGAGCGCCAGCGCGAGGGACGACGGATGCCGCGAGCCGCGAGGGATTCCGCGGCGACGACCTCCCCCGAGAGCTCCGGCAGGAGCCCGGCGAGGGTCAGCGCGAGCGTCGACTTGCCCGCACCGTTGGGTCCGGTGACGACCGTCCCGGCGCCGCGCGGAACGGCGAGGTCGAGTCCCGCCGCGACGACCGCGCGCCGCTCGCGCCCGATCGAGAGCGCCTGCGTCGAGAGCGCGGCATCCGGAATCTCACGGGCAGGCAGCACGGGAAGCTCGACCGGACGCCCGGGCACCCACACGCCCGCGGCGGCGAGCGCGTCGCCGTGCTCGGCGAACACGCGATCGGGTGGACCGTCGGCCAGGACGCCTCCGCCGGGGGCGAGCACGACCACGCGCGTCATGAGGTCGACCCAGACCGCGGTGCGGTGCTCGATCAGCACGACGGTGGTCCCGTCGGTGCGGGCGACGTGCTCGACCGCGGCCCGCACCTCGGCGACGCCCTCGGGGTCGAGGTTCGCCGTGGGCTCGTCGAGCAGCAGCAGCCCCGGACGCATCGCGAGAACCCCCGCGAGCGCCAGACGCTGCTTCTGCCCACCCGACAGCGCCTTGGTCGGGCGATCGAGCGGCACGGACAGACCCACGGATGCCACGGCCTCCGCCACCCGCGCCGGGATGTCGGCCGCGGGCACACCGAGGTTCTCGCAGCCGAACGCCACGTCGTCGCCGACTTTCGACAGCACGATCCCGGCCTCGGGATCCTGCAGGACGAGTCCGATCCGGCCGCGCTGCCCCTCGGGGGCGCGGTCGTCGACGAGGATCCGGCCGGTGGCCTCCCCCTCGTCGCTACCGCCGAGGAGCCCGGCGAGCCCCGCGAGGAGGGTGGACTTGCCTGCTCCCGAGGCACCGAGCAGGAGGACGCGCTCCCCGGGTTCGATCGTCAGGTCGACGTCACGCGTGGCGGGGCGCTTTCTGCCGGCGTAGCGCCAGCCCCAGCCCTCGACGTCGACGCGCGCAGGGCCCGGCATCAGACGTCGCGGCGTGCTTCCCGCCCGGCGGCGAACCGGCTGAGCGCGCCGGTCGCTGCGAGCGCCCGCACGAGCAGCCACCCGACAAGGCCCGCCAGCAGAGCGCCCGAGACGACGAGCGTGCCGAGGTAGGTGAGGTTGAACTCGACCGTCTTGGAAAGGTTCGGCGTCAGGAACAGCTCCAGGACCCACGCGCCGACACCGGCGCCGGCACCCGCGAGCATCGCAACGGGCAGGGTGAAGCGCAGGTAGAGGAAGGCGAGGAAGATCAGCTCCGCGCCCAGCCCCTGGGCGAGGCCGGAGAAGATGGTGGTGACACCCCAGACGTTGCCGATGAGCGCCGAGACGACGGCGGCGATCAGCTCGACGAGAAGCGCGGCGCCCGGCTTGCGGATGATCAGACCGCCGATCACGCCGCCGATGAGCCAGATGCCGACCGCGATGCCGCCGAGGCCGGGAGTCAACGCGTCCATCGCGGTGAACCACAGACCGCCGACGGTGTTCCACCCCCAGAAGACGAGGCCGACCGCGACACCGAGGACGGCGGCGACGACGATGTCGACGACCCGCCAGGTGAAGCGGTTCCCGGTTGCCACGGCGGGGGCCGTGCGCGCAGACGTGGACGTGTGCATTTCTTCTCCTCCCTGCGCCGGCATGATCCGGATCAGGTTCGACGGTCGAAGCGTGGATTCGCTTCCTCTCAGCCCGGCTCACCGGACTCCCGTGGTTGTGCTGACGAGTATAGGGGGACGCCCGGGGTAGCGTGGGCGGGTGCACGAGCAGACCCCGGCCACGCGGCGCGCCGCGCGAGATTCCGCTGATCTGCGGGCCGACGAGGCCATGCCCTCTCCGAATCCGGCACCCGCGACGACCGCTGCGGACGTCCCGCTTCCCTCCGGTACAGCACCCGCGGCGGAGGTCCCGGACGCCCCCGCCGACGGCGCGACGTCGCCCGAGCCGGATGCCGCGGCCCCGGCATCCGCCCCCGTACCCGTGGCTCAGCCCGCGTCGGCTGCCGCGCCGCAGCCCGCACCCACCGCGCCCGCGACGCCGCCGGAGCCCGGGGCCTCGGCATCCGTCCCCTCTCCCGCACCGCAACCGGATCCCACCTCCGCGGCCCTCGGCGCACTCGGGTGGGTCGACCCCGACGCCGCCGCCGCACCCCGCCCGGCCCCCGCGTTCGTCGTCTCCGGCGCCACCGGACGCCCCGTCGATCTGCTCGCGGGTCGACGTCGTCGTCGCATCCTGCGTCCCGCGACGGTGGTCCCGACGATCCTCCTGATCCTGCTGATCGGCGCCTACACCGCCACGACGCTGCTGTGGCCGCTGAACGCGGTGCAGCCCACGGTCACGCCCATCGCCCTTCAGCCCACGGCCGCGCCGCCCGCCGACCCCGCGTGGCCGGCGCAGGGCGAGGCTGCGATCGCTCTCGAGGGAGTGCCCGGCGAGCTGTCGTCGTCGGCGAGCGCGCCCGAGTCGATCGCCAGCATCACCAAGATCGTGACGGCACTCGTCGTCCTCGACCGGTTGCCGCTGAGCCCGGGTGAGCAGGGCCCGTCGTACGCGTTCACGCAGGCGGACAGCGCCGACTACTGGCAGTACCGCGCCCGCGGAGAGTCCTCGCTCGACGTCCCCGTCGACGGCAGCCTGACCGAGCTGCAGATGCTCCAGGGCATGCTGATCGCCTCGGCGAACAACTACGCCCAGCGGCTGGCATCCGATCTCTTCCCCTCGAACGCCGACTTCGCCGCCGCGGCGAACACGTATCTCGCCGAACGCGGGATCACGGGCATCACGATCGTGAACCCGACCGGGATCGAGGCCGGCAACACCGCGACCCCCGCGGCGCTCATCGCGCTCGCCGAGAAGGCCCTCGCGAATCCCGTGATCGCCGAGATCGTGCGAACGCCCGAGCTGACCCTGCCCGGCGCCGGGTCGTTCAAGAACGGCAACCCGCTGCTCGCCGACCCGGGCGTGGTCGGGGTGAAGACCGGAACCCTCGACGCGTGGAACCTCCTGTCGGCGAAGGACTTCACGATCGGCACGGTGACCGTCCGTGCCTACGCGGCGGTGCTCGGCCAGCCCGGACCCGACGAGCGCAACCAGGCGAGCCGTGACCTCTACGCCCGCATCGCCGAGGAGCTGCAGCCGCGTCCCTCGGTGACCTCGGGCACCGTGATCGGCCGCGTCAAGACGCTGTGGGGTCAGGAGTCGAACGTCGTCACGACCTCCGACGCCACCGTCGTGCTGTGGAACAGCGCCGTCGCCGGGACCTCCACGCGCTTCGACCTCGGAGACTCCCGCGCGGCGGGCGACGACGTCGGCACGCTCACCGTGACGGGCCCGCTCAACACCGACACCGTCGACGCTCAGCTGACCGACACGATCGATCCGCCCGACCCGCTCTGGCGCCTCACGCACCCCCTCGATCTGTTCGGTCTGAACGGGTGACCGGCGTGGAGATCCGCCTGGATGCCACCTCCCCGACGCCGCCCTACGAGCAGGTGCGGGCGCAGATCATCGCCGGCATCGAGAACGGGTCGACGGTCGCGGGCACACGCCTGCCCCCGGTGCGGACGCTCGCGAGCGACCTGGGCCTCGCGGCGAACACCGTCGCCCGCGCGTACAAGGAGCTCGAGGAAGCGGGCTACGTCGAGACGCGCGGTCGCGCCGGCACGATCGTGCGCGGCACGGATTCCGCGTCCGCGCGCGCCGCGCAGGCCGCGCGCGCGTACGCCGACACCGTCCGCCGGCTGGGCGTCGCGCCCGCCGATGCGGTGGAGCTGGTGCGGGCGGCGCTGGCGGACGGTTAGCCGCCGGGGGCGCTTCGGCGTTTGCGGTGGCGGTGCTTGCGGTGGCGGCGCTTGCGGTGGCGGCGCTTGCGGTGGCGGTGCTTGCGGCGTCGGCGCGGGGCGCCGAGCTCGGGCGATAAACGCTGTCGACTCACATAAACGCGCTCTCCACGCGTTTCTGCGCGCCGATCGCGTTTATGGATGCCGCGATCGATACGCCACGTGCGGGCCGCGCGCGGGCTGCCTCTGCCACGTCGAACATCGACGGCCCCGGCAGGCCGCCCTGCGGACGCCGGGTCGGCAGACGAGCAGCCGCCCGAGCCGGGACCCGCGACCCATAAACGCCGTTCACTCACATAAACGCGCTCTCACCGCGTTTCTGCGCGCGAACAGCGTTTATGGATGCCGCGGCGAACACGCCACGCACGGACAACCCACACGGGCCACCCACGCTCCGTCGAACCACGCCGACAGCTCCGGGCAGGCGCCGTGAACGCCCGGGTGCGCAGACGAGCGACCACCCGAGCCGAGACCCGCGACCCATAAACGCCATTGGCTCACATAAACGCGCCCTCCCCGCGTTTCTGCGCGCGAACAGCGTTTATGGATGCCGCGGACGGCAGCGCCGAACGCGGCCCCCGACGCCGAGCGAGCCGGAACGCGGACGATCACCGCCAGGCGCCGCGGCGTGGAGGGCCCGCGCCGACGGCCCCGTCCCCTCAACGCCATACAGGCGACCCTCGCCCGCCATCCCGTGAAGCGCACACCGTCGCCCGGGGATGCCTTCTGCACATCGGAGCAATATCCGGATCCATCCCCACCGGGGCTCCCGAGCCCCCGTCAATGTCGGACCCCCTCGCTAGCATGCACACATGCATACGGGTACCTCGTCGACACCACCGGACAGTGGCCCGCGGGCCCTGTCCGCGGTGCTCGGCGAGGTGCTCCGCACGGGCGCCGCGGTCGCCGCCGCGGAGGTGGCGCGCACCCGCGCCCTAGCGGAGGCGGGGCATCTCGCGCGGGATGTGATGGCCGAAAGGCCCTCGTCCTCGCGGGCCGCGGAGATGGCATTGCGTGAGGTTGCGTCCGAGATCGCGGCGGCCGAGAACGTCTCCGACCGGTCCCTGCAGATGCAGATCAGCCGCGCCATGACCCTGGTCGACGACTACCCCATCACCCTCTCGGCGTGGGAGCGGGGCACGATCACCCGCGCTCATGTGCAGACGATCCTCGAAGTTGGAACGCCCCTGCCCACCGAGGTCCGCGCCGAGTTCGACACCCTGGCAGTCGCCACCGCCGACGGGCTCAGCCCGGGGCGGTTGCGCACCCGCCTGGCAGCGCTCGCCGAGAGCCTGCAGCCGACGACGATCACCGAACGCCACCAGCGGGGCCGCGACACCCGCTGCGTAAGGGTCGTCACGGGGCAGGACGGGATGTCCGACCTGATCGCGACCCTCCCCACGATCCTCGCCGTCGGCATCTACGACCGCCTCACCCAACAAGCCCGCACCCTCATCGACGCGCGCGGTGACACCCCGGTGTCGGCCACGGATGAGCGCACCACCGCGCAGGTACGCGCCGACATCCTCGCCGACCTCCTTCTCACCGCCGCCCCCGACGCCGACCCCACCCGCGTCGATGACGGCCCCGGCACCCTCGGCGCGATCCGCGGCCGTGTCCAGGTCGTCGTGCCCGCGCTGACCATGCTCGACCCGCAGCACGAGAACACCGAACCCGCAGAACTCATCGGACACGGCCCCATCGACGCCGACACCGCCCGCACCCTCGCCGAGTCGACCACCGTCCCCTGGGACCGCGTCATCACGCACCCGATCACCGGCGCGGTGCTCCACACCGACACCTACCAGCGCACCACCGCGATCGATCGGCACCTCCGCGCCCGCGACCGCCACTGCCGCTGGCCCGGATGCACCGTCCCCGCCATCCGCTCCGAAATCGACCACACCCTCGACTACGCCCTCGGCGGCACCACCGACGTCCGCAACCTCAGCCACCTCTGCCAACGACACCACACGCAAAAGCAATTCACCCGCTGGAGCGTCAGACAACTCCCCGACGGAATCCTCGAATGGACCAGCCCCACCGGCCGCAC
>NZ_JARHXC010000120.1:0-664 GCF_029222405.1 Microbacterium sp. Kw_RZR3
CGCAACGTACTCCCGCAACCTGCCGGGCTGGGCCAGCTTCGCCGGCTTCGGGCGGACCCGCTTCGCCGCAGCGTCACGGTGAGCGGCATGCGGCAGATACCGCCCGTTCGCGTCGGTACGGGCGTGAAGCTCCCGCATGACCGTCGACGCCGGCCTCCCCAGCTCCCGACCAATCGCCCGCAACGACAGACCCGCCCGCCGCAAATCGGCGATCCTCTCCCGCTCCAACAGGGACAGCAACCGGGCACCGACAACCGCCGGAACCACGTCGACGACAGGCTTCACAACCCCCATCGTGGTCTGCCCCGTCGAATAATCCACTCGACGCCCATCCGGATAGATCCGCGCGTTCATCGTCCGACGCACCCCGCGATCCCAATCCTTCGCGGTGCGCTCATGAATCCCCACCGCCACCGCCGCTTCACGGCGACTCTTCCCCTCCGCCCGCAACCGCGCGAACTCCGCCCGGCCCGGATGCGCAACACGGACCGAAGCAATACCCGCCCGCCGCGCCCACACGGACCCGGTATTGGGACTCAGGCCCATCTCCCGCGCCACCACAGTGACACTTCCAACCTCACTCAACCGCCGCAGAAACAACTCCCGCACGACCGAACTCGACACGCCCTCAAACGACACGGTGGCCGCAACCTCCCAAAATCTG
>NZ_JARHXC010000121.1:0-6428 GCF_029222405.1 Microbacterium sp. Kw_RZR3
CGCCGGCCGTCGTCGCCCCGGACGCCCGTGGGTCCGCGCCGGCATGACGACCCACCCCACCCCGCCGGAAAGCCGCCATCGCCCCGCGGCTCCGGTACCGTCGTCATGTGGCTATCGCAAGCAATAAGGATGACGAGGTCGATCTCCTCATCGACGCGTGGTCGCGCCTGCTCCCCGACATCGACCTCACGCCGCTCGACGTCATGTCGCGTCTGCGTCGCGCGGCCTTCCACCTCTCGAAGCTCCGTGCCCGCGCGTTCGCGAGCGCCGACATCGCGCTGTGGGAGTTCGACGTCCTCGCGGTCCTCCGCCGCGCCGGCACCGAGCTGAGCGCCACCCGGCTGATCGCCGCGACGATGATCGGCAGCGCCGCGATGACTAACCGCCTCGACAAGCTCGCCGAGCGCGGGCTCGTCCACCGCCGCCCGAACCCGTCCGACGGTCGCGCGATCCTCGTCGCCATCACACCCGAGGGCATCGAGCGCGTCGACGCCGCGATGACCGAGCTCGTCCGCCTCGAGGCCGAGGCCTTGCGGGGCGTCAGCCGTGCGGATCAGGCTCTGCTCGCCGATGCCCTGCGTGTCCTCGCCGCCGGCGAGACCCACGAGGCGTGATCGACCTCGCCGCGACGCTCGCCGAGCGGGCGGTCGTGCTCGACGGTGGTCTGGGGACCCTGCTCGAGGCCCGCGGCAATGACGTCTCGTCGTCGCTGTGGTCCGCGCGGATCCTGCGCGACGACCCCGACGAGGTCCGCGCCGCGCACGCCGCGTTCGTCACCGCGGGGGCTGAGGTCGTCATCACGTCGAGCTACCAGGTGGGTTACGGAGCAGGGATTCCGGATGCCGAGGTCGACGCTCTCCTTCACCGGTCGGTGACGCTCGCCCGAGAGGCCGGCGACGTCGTGGTCGCGGCATCCGTGGGCCCGATCGGGGCGCTGCGCGCCGACGGGAGCGAGTACACGGGGGACTACGGTCTCACCGTCGACGAGCTGCGCCGGCAGCATCGCCGCCGCCTGCGCATCCTCGCAGACACCGGATGCGACCTGTTCGCCGTCGAGACCATCCCGTCCGCGCTCGAACTCGAGGCACTCGCGCTCGAGCTCGCCGATCTCGACGTGCCGAGCATCGTGAGTCTCTCGGCCGACAGCACCGCTTTCGCGGCGCGCGGGGCGTTGGCACGGGCTTTCGACATCGCGGCATCCGTGCCGGGAGTCGTCGCGATCGGTGTCAACTGCTGCGCCCCCGAGCACGTCCTCCCCTCCCTCGCGATCGCACCCCGGATGCCTTTGGTGGCCTATCCGAACTCGGGCGAGAGGTGGGATGCCGAGACCCGCACCTGGAGCGGTCGTGCGGCTCCGCTGGCCGAGACCGCTCCATCGTGGGTCGACGCCGGCGCGCGGGTCGTCGGTGGCTGCTGCCGGTCGATGCCCGCCGACATCGCCGCGATCGCCGCGGCCGTGGGCTGAGCGCGGCCGGGTCGCGGCGCCTTACGCGCCGGTTCTCCGCCGACTCCGCGGGGCCGACGAGCCGTCGATGAGCAGGCCGGTCTCTTCGGGTCGCCAGCCATAGGTCGATCGCATCCGTTCCCGCAGCGCCGAGGCGGCGGACGGGATGGCCACTTCCACCCCGTGTGGCGCGTCGACCGCCGTCGGGTCGAGGTCCTGCGCGGCGAGGCGCAGCTCGATGAGCAGGCCGCGCACGCGGTCTCTGCCGAAAGCGGCGGTCGCGAGCTTCCAGTCACCGATCGTGACCAACGTGCGATGGCTGCTGCCGCTGTGCTCCGTGCGCGCCGCGGGACGCCCGACGAGTCCGATGGCCACGCCGCAGAGCAACATCGACGTCACGGAGACGACGCCGGCGCCGGTGATCGAGAACAGGCTCTGACTCAGGGGTGACTCGGGCGTCGAATGCACGACGCTCCGGAGGGCGGAGTACACGCTGTACGCGCCCTGCACGGCGCCGAGGAGACGGGTCGATCGGGGCGGGAGTGCGCGGTTTCGCAGGGCGATCACCGCGCAGGCACCGCAGACCACGGTCAACAGCGCCACCTTGACCTTCATCGATGTGGCAGGGGTGAGCACGGTCGAGCAGACGGCCATGACCCCGCCGATCACGATCGCGGCGCCGAGCATGACGGGCGAGCCGTAGCGTGCGCCCGACGGAGGCCAGACCGCGACGCACAGAGTGGCCGGCGCGAGAACCATCGCCGTATCGGCGACGACGAGGGCGCCTGGTGCTCCGCCGTTGAAGCTCACGATGTACATGAGACCGGACCCGACCGACAGAGCCCCGGCGACCGCGGCATAGCGCAGGTACACGCCGAGGGGCGTCCGGCTGCCGACGCGGGGCAGCACGACGCCGATGACGCCGGCTGCCAGCCCGACGCACATGGCGACCACTCCGACCGACAGCAGCATTGACGCCTCCGCGTCACATCATGGGTGCTGACGCGGTCACGGACCCTCACTTGACGCCAGGCCCGAGTTATGCGCGGTGCGGGAAGGTCCTCTCGTGCGTCAGAGGCGGCGCGCGGCGGAATCAGCCGCCCGTCCCGGGGCCGAACGCCTGCTCGTACACGGCGCGGAGCTCGGCGGTTGCGGGCCCCGTCAGGCAGTCATCGGTGAATCCTCCCGTAGAGGCCACGAGGTAGGTGCGACCCGTGACGAACAGGTCGTCTCCCGAGGGCGTCCGCGACTGCGGCAGCTCCACCGTGGCATCCGGAGTCCCCGTGAAGACGTGCGACACCTCGAGGGTGACGACGCCGTCGTCGACGCCTGTCACGAGGGCCTCGTACGCCGTGTCGTTCGTCCGCAGTTCCGCGGCGGTCGGAACCTCGCACGTGACGTATCCGCCCGTGGGCCCGGGTGCCTGGAGCGCGGGTGTCGCCACGAGGCCGGCGATGAGTGCGGCACCCGCCGCGGTCGCCACGGCTCCGAGCGAGGCCCCGGCGACGAGCAGACGCGCTCGCTTTCGGGGTGCCGGGGCGAGGCCGTCGCGCTCGGCGGCTGCGACGACGCGGCGAATGCGGGCGTCGTCGAGCGGCGGGTGCGCGTTCGTGGGGTCGGCCCGTCGCATCAGCGCTCTGAGGTCGTCGTCATCGGTCATCGTGCCCCTCCTCCCGAGGTCGTGCGCGAGACGGGCGGGCACGCCGCGTCCATTTCTTGACGGAGTTTCTTCTTCGCCCGGTGCAGGCGGATGGTCACGGCGTTCACGGTGCCCCCGATCACCATCGCGATCTCCTGCGGTCCGAGCTCTTCCCAGGCCCACAGGCGGAGCACCTCGGCGTCGGTTCTCGACAGGCGGGCCAGAGCGGTGCGCAGGCAGTCCTCGCGCGGATCGCCCTCATCCTCGGCATCCATCGCCTCCACGGGCGGGTCCACGGTGGTGATGCGATCGACGACGCGTTGCTGTCGCCGGGTGGAACGCTCCGCGTTGCGCAGGCAGTTGCGTGCCGTGACGTACAGCCAGGGCAGCGGATCTTCGGGCACCTCGTCGAAGCGCCGCCACACCACCAGCATGGTTTCCGAGAACGCGTCCTCGGCGGTCTGCGGGTCGGACCGCCGGCGGAGGAACCGAGAGACGGCGTCGCCATGTGCGCGGACGAAGGCCTCGTACGTCCGCGTCTTCTCGGGGGAGTGGTGTCGCACACATTGATCATGTCCGACAGCGCGGCAGCCTTTCACCGCTTTCGCGCGCAGAAAAAAAGTTCGTTCCCGATGAAAGAACCCCGTCGGTGTCGGCCATGAACAGATCAGACGCCGCGAACGACGGCGCTCCCTCCCGAAAGGAACTCCCATGCGCACGCGAACCCTCACCCTCCTGGCCGCCTCCGTCGTCGTGCTCGGCATCGCCACGGGAACGGTGACCGCCTTCGCGGCGGCGTCCGACGACGCGATCTCCGACAACACCAGCGTCGACGTCATCGCGCCCGACACCGACGGCGCCGACACCGAGATCGGCATGCCGGCCCCGCTCATCATGACCCCCGCCGAACTCGCCGGGGCGAAGATCTCGCTCGCCGCTGGAGAGGTGCTCATCATCTCGACCGACGACGACACCGCCGGATGGCCGGGCACCGGCGGGACGGACAATGACGCCGTCGCGCACTTCGATGCCGCGTCGACCGATGCGGACGAGGTGTCGTTCAACGCGGGCTTCACAGCGGGCGAGACCGGAACGACGTCCGCCTGGATCCAGGATGCCGCCGGCGTCAAGACGACGTTCGAGATCACGGTCGAGGCTCGGTGAGCCTCGACTCCTCTCCTCGGGCCTCCTGGCTGCCGTCGCGTGCCGCGGTGAGCACGGCAGCCGGGAGGCGCGAGATCTACGTGTACGCGCGTTCCGCTACGCGCAAAGGGCCGGGGCGTCTGTCTCCCGGCGTCCTGCTGGCGGTCTCCACGGTGTTCCTCGCGCTGACGGTCGTCACCACGATCTCCGCAGCCCTTGTCCGTGACGGTCTTCTCGCCGCGCTGGCTCTCGCCGTGGGGCTCGCGATCGCCGCGACAGCGGCGTCGCGCGCGGCGTCATCTTCGTGCCGAGAGGATCAGTCGAAGTCGGCCGCGACAGCGTTCCGGTGATACTCGAAGATGATGCTCGTGCGTGTGGATGCCACGCTGTGCCGCGCCGAGAGGTGATCGACGACGAAGCGGCGCACGGCGGACGAGTCGTCGACGGCGATGTGGACGAGGAAATCGTCCGCCCCGCCGAGGAAGAAGAGCTGGATGACATCCGGATGCCGGCGCACCTCGTGCGCGAACGCGCGGATGCTCTCTTGACGCTGCCCCGGCCGCAGGGTTACTCCGACGATCGCCTGCAGACCACGGCCGAGCCTGCTCTGGTCGACGGCCGCGTGGAAGCCGGTGATGAGACCTCGATCGACGAGGGAGCGCAGCCGCGCGTGCGCGGTCGATGCGGCGACGCCGAGGTCCTCGGCGATCGCGGCGTTGGTCATTCGCGCGTCGGCGGAGAGGAGTTCGATGATCCGCGCGTCGTGAGGGTGAAGCTCGTCGTCGGGCATCGCAGATCCTTCGGTCGACGGTGGCGTTTGGAGTATCCACGTTCGACAGTACGCCGATCGAGCGGCATTCATTCGAAGGATCTGCGGTTTAACGTCACGGAAACACTCGTTTCTGCGATCCTCTCCGCAACACTCAGCCGCTCGAGGAGAATTCATGCGCGTGTCCGTGCCGACCGAGATCAAGAACAACGAGAACCGCGTCGCGATGACGCCCGCGGGCGTGGATTCTCTCGTCCACCGCGGCCATGAGGTGCTCGTGCAGGCCGGTGCGGGCGAGGGCAGCGGGTTCAGCGACGACCAGTACCGCGCGGCGGGCGCTGAGATCGTCGCGACCGCCGACGAGACGTGGGCGCGCGCCGAGCTCCTCGTCAAGGTCAAGGAGCCGATCGCCCCCGAGTACGGGTTCCTCCGCCCCGACCTCACGCTCTTCACCTACCTGCACCTCGCGGCCGACCGGCCCCTGACCGACGCCCTGATGGCAGCGGGCACCACGGCCGTGGCCTACGAAACGGTGCAGACCGCCGACCGGGCCCTGCCGCTGCTCGCGCCGATGAGCGAGGTCGCCGGGCGCCTGTCGATCATCGAGGGCGCCCACCACCTGCTGCGCGCCTCGGGCGGACGGGGGCTCCTGCCCGGCGGTGTTCCCGGAACGCCTCGCGCGAAGGTCGTCGTCATCGGCGGCGGCGTCGCGGGCGAGCACGCGGCCGCCAACGCCCTGGGGCTCGGGGCGCGCGTGACGGTCGTCGACATCTCGCTGCCCAAGCTCCGCCAGCTCGAGGAGCGCTTCGGCGGTGCGATCGAGACCCGCGCCTCGACCCGCCTCGAGATCGCCGAGCAGCTCGCCGATGCCGACCTCGTGATCGGATCGGTGCTGATCCCGGGCGCGGCCGCCCCCAAGCTCGTCACGGACGACATGGTCGCCGCGATGAAGCCCGGCTCCGTGCTCGTCGACATCGCGATCGACCAGGGCGGGTGCTTCGAGGGGTCGCGCCCGACGACGCACGACGCGCCGACCTTCCGCGTGCACGACTCGCTGTACTACTGCGTCGCGAACATGCCCGGCGCGGTGCCGCACACCTCGACGCGCGCGCTCTCGAACGCGACCCTGCCCTACATCACGCGGATCGCCGACGCGGGCTGGGACGCCGCGGCATCCGCTGATCCCGCCCTCGCGAAGGGCCTGAACGTCCGCGCCGGCGAGGTCACGAACGAGGGCGTCCGCGCCGCCTTCGCCCTCTGACCTCCCCTCCGTGGCCTCCGGTCCCGGGGCTGCGGCGGAGGTGGCTGAGCTTGTCGAAGCCTCCGGTCCCTTCGACGGGCTCAGGGACCTCCCGTGGTGAGGGTTCCTCTGCGGCAGAGGTGGCTGAGCTTGTCGAAGCCTCCGGTCCCCGGGCTGCGGCAGAGGTGGCTGA
>NZ_JARHXC010000122.1:0-634 GCF_029222405.1 Microbacterium sp. Kw_RZR3
CGCGAGCGCTCGATGGCCGCGTTCAAGGCGGGCAAGAAGGACGTGCTCATCGCCACGGACGTCGCCGCCCGCGGCATCGACGTCAACGACGTCACCCACGTGATCAACCACACGATCCCTGACGACGAGAAGACCTACCTGCACCGCGCCGGCCGCACCGGCCGCGCGGGCCGCACCGGCATCGCCGTGACCTTCGTCGACTGGGACGACGTGCACAAGTGGGCGCTCATCAACCGCGCGCTCGAGTTCGGTCAGCCCGAGCCCACCGAGACCTACTCGTCGAGCCCGCACCTCTACACCGACCTCAACATCCCCGAGGGCACGAAGGGTCGCCTCGTGACGGCTCCCAAGGCCGTCGCCCCGAGGTCCGAGAAGAAGAACGACAGTCCGGATGCCGAGGGCGAACGCGCTCCGCGTCGTCGCCGCCGTCGCGGCGGATCGTCCGGCGCAACGGCTGCCGCTGCGGGTTCCGACTCCGAGAGCGCGTCGCGGGCCGAGGGCGGAGCCGGTACGCACGACGGCGCCGGCAAGGAGCACCACGACGGCAACGCGGCTCCGCGCCGCCGCCGCCGTCGCCGCAGCGGCGGGAGCTCCGGCGCTCCGTCCGCCCCCGTCGCCTGACGCCCCGATGCGG